>CAZMVS010000439.1:0-19941 GCA_964569525.1 uncultured Planctomycetales bacterium | reverse complement strand
AGGGCTTCGGCGATGGCGTTTTGCAAGGCCTGTTGATCGTTGTTGGGGACGATGCGGCCGATTTCGTCGGTGCAGATTTGTTCGGCGTTGCCGCCCACGTCGGTGGCGACGACGGGGGTGCCGGCGGCGAGAGCTTCGGCGATGGCGTTGTTGTGGCCTTCGCTGCGGGAGGCGTTGACCATGAGGTCGGCGGCGTTGTACATCCAGTTGAGGGTGTTGGCGGAGACGGGGCCGGTGAAGGTGACGCACTGTTCTTGGCCGATGGATTCGGACCGGCGGTTGAGGCGGGCGATTTGTTTTTGCAATTTTCGTTTGAAGCGGAATTCGCCGCGGGTGCTGCCGACGAGGACGAGTTTGAGCGGGCCGCAGGATTTTTGCAGGTGTGGCATGGCTTGGATAAGTCGGTCGAAACCTTTAAGGCGTTGTAAGTGGCCGACGGAGAGAATGTATTTTTGGTTGTAGTTCCAGCCTAAGCGTGCGCGGGCACCGGTTTGGTCGAGGGTGCGGAAGGTTTGGGTGTTGACGCCGTTGGGGATGACGGAGACGGGGAGGTCGGAGCCGGCGACGTTGTGGACCCAGTCGGCGAGGCTTTGGCTGACGGCGATGCGGGCGTTGACGTTGCGAAGCATGGTGGCGATTTGTTTTCGGCGGAGGGCTTTGCGGCTGAGGGAGACGATTTTGCCGCGGACGGTGACGGTGGTGGGGATGCCCAGTCGTTTACCGGCGAGCCAGGCGCCGACGCCGTCGGGATAGACGAAGTGGGCGTCGATAAGGTCGATGTTGTGGGGGTCATTGTTGCGAATATGTTTTTCGAGTGTGTGGGAGAAAGCGTAGCCGTCGAGTGCCCAGCTTAATACGGGCAGGCTGAACATGTGGGGATAAGTTGCGGGTATTGATGCGTTATGTGATTGCTGCCGACGGTTGCGGCGGATGATCGGGCACCAGGGTTGGGGTGATACAACATTTATTTGTGACGAGGTATCGGGAGGGTAGGTCCACTGGTGCGCGGCGTTTTGCAGGGCCTGGAGGCGGCGTTGGACGAAGATGCCGCGATCGGGGCAGGCGTCGGACGGATAACACATTGTGGTACTTAAGATACGCATAGCAATTACACCGGTACGGGTTCTTTGGTTTTTTTATTTGCTCGGATTTTCAGGACATCGTTGTTTTGTGTCCGGGTGGACGGATTATTTTGATTGCGGGTCCACATTTCGAGGTTCAAGAGCATCCACAAGAGATGGCCATTGTTTTTTCGGCCGGTCTGGTGGTCATTAAAGATTTTGTGGACGGCCTTTGGTTGCAGCCATGTTTGGGATGCGGAATTATTGTTGATCAGCAGGTCGGCGGACAGTTCGCGGAGTGGGCCGCGGAACCAGTTATGTAGTGGTACGTCGAATCCCTTTTTATGGCGTTGGGCGTATTCGGGGCCGGTCCATTTTTGCAGCGTTTGGCGGAGTACGTGTTTGCCGGTTGGGCCATTGAGTTTCATGGATACGGGCATTTGGGCGGCGAGTTCAACAAGGCGGTGGTCAAGCAGCGGGGTGCGGACTTCGAGGCCGACGGCCATGCCGGCGCGGTCGACCTTGGTGAGGATGTCGTCCACCATGAGGGTTTTCATATCCATGTAGAGCAGGCGGTTGAGCAGTTGTTTTGACGGGCAGCGGGTGAAGAGTTCGCGGCCGCGGTCGAAGGGATCGTAGTTGTTTGTTTGTTGTAAGAGGTCCGGGTGCATTAATTGGTTAGGCAAGGTGCCGGCGAGTAAGGCGACGCTGCGCAGGTGGGCGGTCGCGGGATCACAGGCGAGGTTGGACAAGGTGGCTTTGGCGCGCAGGGGACGGGGTAGCCAATCGAGTCGGGGGTAGAGGTAGCCGGTGACACCGAAGGTGGCCTGTCGTAACAAGCGGGGGGCGATGCGGCGGATATTTTGTTCAGCGAGGTCGAAGCGATAGCGTCGGTAGCCGGCGAGCATTTCGTCGCCGCCGTCGCCGCTGAGGGCCACGGTTACGTTTTGTCGGGTGGCTTGGGAGAGGTAGAACATGGGGACGGCGGAGGCGTCGGCGAAAGGTTCATCGAAATGGTGAATCAGTTTTTGTGCGCAGTTTAGGGCGTCGGGGCGGACCATGACTTCGTGGTGATTGGTGTTTAGATGTTGGGCGAAGGCGCGGGCGGCGGCGCGTTCGTCGTAGTCGCTTTCATCGAACCCGACGGTCTGGGTGCGGATAGTGTTTGATGATCGGCGGGTCATACCGGCGGTTATGGTGGAGGAATCGACGCCGCCGCTTAGAAACGCGCCGAGGGGGACGTCGGCTATCATGCGTATGGCGATGGCGTCTTCCAGGAGTTCGGCGAAGCGGTCAGTCCATTTCTGCTCGTTTATGGCGGTGAGTTTTTCATCGTTGTCATCATTTTCATTAAACGGGATATCCCACCAGCGGCGGATGTTGACGCCGGCGGAGTGGCAGACGGCCAGGCAGCCGGGTTCCAATTTTTGTACGTTTTTATAAATGGTACGGGGAGCGGGGATGTGGCCGAAGGTCAGGTAGTCCTTAAGCGCGCAGGGATCCATATCTAAAGAAAGGTCGCCGGCGGCGGTAAGAGCTTTTAGTTCTGAGCCGAAGAGTGCGCGCCGGCCGTCGTGATGCCAATATAGAGGTTTGATGCCGATACGATCGCGGGCGATGAGCAGGGTTTGTTTGCGGGTATCCCAGATGGCCAAGGCGAACATGCCGTTGAGCTGCTCGAGGAATTTTTCGCCGAATTCTTCGTAGAGATGGACGAGTACTTCGGTGTCGCAGCGGGTGCGGAATTGATGGCCGCGGCTGCGGAGGCGGTCGGCGAGTTGGGTATGGTTATAAATTTCGCCGTTGTAGCAGACCCAGACGGAGCCGTCTTCGTTGCTCATGGGTTGTCGGCCGGCGTCAAGGTCGATGATGCTCAAGCGGGCATGGCCGATGCTGGCGCAGGCGTCGTGATAGAGGCCGGCGTCGTCTGGGCCGCGATGGCCGAGGGTGGCGGCCATGCGGGCGCCTACGGCGTGTTCGCCGCGTTGTAAACCTGCAAAGCGTACCAGGCCGGCTATCCCACACATAAGGCAGCCTCCTCGGTTGATAGTTGTGCAGCTTCGGTAGTGAGTCCGAGTTGTTGATACATGGCGTTGTATTGTTCGGCCCAGTGATCGGGGCTGAAGCGGGCAAGGGTGTCGTTGCGTGCGTTTTTGCCCAGTTGTTTTCTTATAGGCGCGTTGTTTATGGCGGTGAGAATTTGAGTAGCCAATGCGTTGGGATCGTCGGGTTGTACCAGCCAACCGTTATGTTCGTTACGGATGATTTCGCGGGTGCCGCCCACATCGGTGGCGATGATAGGCAGAGCGGAGGCGGCGGCTTCGAGGACGGCGTTGCTGTGGCCTTCGTAACGGCTGGGGAGGACGAACAATTCGGCTGCGCGGAGGAGAGCGGGGACGTCTTTGCGCTGTCCGAGAAATTGTATTGTGGAGGCGATGCCGAGTTCATTGGTGAGTTGTTCAAATGATTGGCGAAGGGGGCCTTCGCCGACGAGGAGTAAGCGGGCAGCAGGATGAGCGGAGGCGACCTGGGACCAAGCTTGCAAGAGGGCATCAATACCTTTGATCGGCAGCAGGTTGGCCACGCAAATTACGGGGAAGGCGTCGGTGGGGACATTTAAGTTATTGCGTGTGTTTGTGCTTTCCTCTTTGTTGTGTGGAGGATGGAAGATTTCGGTATCGACGCCGTTGGGTAGTACGAAAAGTTTGTGTGCGGGCACGTTATATTTTTGAGTCAACATATCGGCGGCGGATCGGCAGACGGTCATGACGGCGTGAGCGTGCTGGAGGCACCAGCGGTTGGAGATTTTTCGGCGGAGGCTCGGTGGTTTGAGGTTGGTCAAGCCGTGGAAGCTGAGCAGTAAGCGTAACGTATTGAATTTTCGGCCAGCCAAGGTTGCGTCTATCCAAGCTCCGGTCGTGCGGGCATGTACGACATGAGGTTTGACTTGGTTTATAAGTTTTCGCAGGGATCGCCAGCAGCCTCTTCCGCTACTTGGGGTAAACGTTGGGTAAAGGGCTTGGGATTGTTGCAGCAAATCCGGATCACCGTCGCGTAAGATACAGACCATGTGTTGTATTTCAGGTTTTGTGTTACGGTTCCCCTCTTCTTTGAATACGTGTAGTAAGCGCAGAAAGGCGGTTTCCATGCCTCCACGATGGAGGGAAGGGAGAACATGGAGTACCCGAAGCATTTGTTTATCGGGTTTTGTTGTATCTTTGTGTTGTGTAAAGGTGCAGGTGTTCATTGGCATCCTTTTTAGTTATTCTCCAGTTGTTCACTTGTCATCGGTTTACGTACCAACCAACAGAACAGTGAGCCATGGCCGGGCTTGGCCAAGCGGAAAAGACCATCCAGCAGGATGCGCATGGTCGGGCAATAGCGGGCGGTTTGTCCCAGGTAATCCATGTCTTGAAGCATATGTATTTCGTAGCCAGGCAGTGATTCAGCCAGCAATTGTTGGGGGATGAAGCCGGCTTCGTTATGAGCACCGCGGGCATGGGGGTCGACCAAGTCGAGTAACTGGTCGAGTGGCATCGGCTGATGGATGGCGCCTTCGGCCAACAGTTTTTCGTTCATTGTTGCCAACAGGTTTTTTTCGGAGATGTTGGTGGATTGTGTGTATTTTTGTCTGTGGATCGATTGGATCATTCGTCGTTTATTTTGTCGGGGGCTTGTGTACCACCAGATTTTTTCCAATCCGCGGGAGAGTTTGGTCATGGTTGGGCAAGCGAAATGTTTGCGATTTGGTTCATGGCCTAAGGCGAACCAGCCGCCGGGTTGGAGGACGCGATCGATTTCGGCCAATGCTATTTCAGGTTGTGACAGGTGATGAAGGGCTGCGTTCAGGGTCAGTAGATAGACACTTTCGTCGGCGAGGGGAATTTTTTGTCCGTCGCCGGCGAGGCAGGACAGTGGGGTGGATGGTTTTGGATTATTCAACCAATTATGATGTGTGTTTTTTAAGGAAGAATGTCCCAAGTCGAGGGCCAATAGGCGGTCATTTTCGGTGAGATAAATTTTGAGGCATTGTCCGACGAAGCCAGTTCCACAGGCCAGGTCCACGATGACTCGCTTTTTATTGGGGCTATTTGTGCTTAAGGTTTGCCGGCCGACTTTTTTCCAGAACACCCGTTCCACCCGGTGTCGATAGTGATGGTCATCGTCGAACGCACCGGCGGTTAGTTCGTGATAAACGCGGTTGATGGTCAAAATGACTTTATCGCGGGGGGGGACGGCATGTGTTTGCATTATCTTTGTATTCGTTGTGGACATATTTTTTAACTCGTTGCCAATTGCGGTTTCAATTTGCCTGTTGCGTCGGGTAGTTCCGCTTTGAGAACCACGCTTTCAGTGGCTTCCTGCTTTATTTCGTTTTCCACCGCCCGGGCGATGCAGATGGGCAGGGCCAGGAAGATCCACATACCTTCCGTGTAAAAACGGCTGACGAAACAACCAGCGATTATGTACACCAGCAGGGCCAACCGATTGGCGAAAATAGTTAGTTCATAGAAATCCGGATCGCGTAGTTTTTGTCGCACTCGTTTTTGTGTTCGGCTGAGGGTCCACCAAGCGAGGACGAGTGTTGCCAGATAGGCGGTGATACCCAGGATTCCCGTTTCACAAGTACAGAGGACATAGGTATTGTGGGCATCACGGCCGGTAAGAAATTCTCCTTCCAGGGCTTTTGCATAATCGCCGATTTCGTATTGGAATCTTCCCAAGCCGACGCCCATGGGGTAATCCTGAAACATTTCCCAAGCGCCGGCCCAGATAGTCAGACGGCTTTGGGCGGACTTATCGCGTTCTTCGGCGGAGCTGAAGATGGTCATCATTCGTTCGCGGAAGAAGCTGTCGCTGAGGAATATGCCGCCGGCCAATCCGAGGGAGAACATCCCGATGATCCATCGTCGGTGTTTTCGAGGGCTGTACCACAAGGCAAACATTCCGGTGATAATGCCGGCCAGGAAAGCGGAGCGTGCTCGGCAAAGCAGGATGGCATTGACGGCGTACCCGGCGGCGGCGAAGGACAGCAGTTTCAGGGTTAAGGAATGTTGGCGGAGTACGACGGCCACGAAGGGGAGCAGGGCGAACAGGTGAATGGCCAGACCGGCGGATTCGCGAAAGTCCGGTCCCCCGATGCCGTCGAGCCGGCTATGTGAGAAGGCGCTGGGCGGAGCATTACGGGCTTCATGGCCAAGATACAAGGCCATGAGCATGTACAGCACGATCAGCATCCAAATTCGTCTGCGGGTAACCACAACGTGAGTAAACATAAGCACGAAGAGGAAGACTTTAGTCATTTTGTCGAACAACATTTCACTTTTGGGGACCCAGGACAGGCCCAGCACGCTGGCCAACAGTACGGTGATGTAAGCCAGCAGGAAGGCGCATTCGAGTGGGTGGAGAAAATGTTTTCCGAATCGCAAGCGGTTCAGGTTCAGGGCGGTTCCGATCATGAGGCACAAGCCGCAGATAAAGGCGTAGCGTAGGCCGAGGAATTCCAGACGTATGCCCCACCAGGTGGTTTGTGGATAAACGTGATAGAGCATGAGGTAGCAGAGCACGCCCATCATGGGATAGATAATGGCTCCGGCAGAGCTTGTGCCGAAGTAAATCATAAAGGCGATACTACGAAGCGGCATAGGAAACAGCCTCCTTCGTTATTGGCGTAAGATTTTTTGGGCGTTGCCAGTTTTCTTGTTGGGGTTCCGTATCTTTTAGAGGATAAAGTTGACTAGTCAGCACGTTATGGAGAAGTTGCCCGGCAATAGGCCAGGAAAAGTGTTTCTGGACCATTTGTTGGCCGGCGGCTCCGACGGCTTGTGCGCGCAGGCTATTTACGAGGAGTTGGAAAACCAGCTCGGCCAGTTGGCCGGCGGAACGGGCAACGAGGATCCCCACGTCTTCCCCGGTTGGCAGTCCGGCGGCGCCGCGCGGGGTAGCGACCACGGGGCAGCTGGCGGCGAGTGCTTCCAAGACTTTATTTTTCATGCCGCAGCCGCTGACCATAGGCGCGACGGCCAGGCGGGCGGTGTTCAGACGGGCTCTTAGATTAGGGACGTAGCCGGTGACCTGTACTCCGGGGACGGAGTTCAGTTTTTGCACTTTGCGTGTGGGATTGGCTCCGGCGATAACCAGTTTGGGTGAATGTTGGAGTCCGAGTTCCCAACCTTGTTGGGTGGCAAGGGTATTGAAACGTCGCAGTACGCGGGGCCAGATTTTGCGGACGAGGAATATGGCGGCGGCCTCATTGGGCGGGAAATCCATGGCCCCGGTGAAGACGATCACAGGTTCGTTGTTGTGTTTGTGGCTTTTGTCCGGGGACAGATGGACGCCGTTGGGAATCACGTGGACTTTTTTCCCGCAGGCTCGGGACAGGCAGGCGGCATCTTTCTCGGCCACGGCGACGAGGGCGTCGAATTTACTCAGGGTCTGTTTGCGAATCAGGTAGATGCCGGCGGCGGCTTTTAGTCCCTGTAATGACCAGCGGTATTTTCTGGATAAACTTTTTCGGTTCAACCAGGGATCGTCGATCATGTCGCATACGATTTGGGGTCGTTTTGGACAATGTTCGGAAACCGCCGCAAGATAGGCCACAGATGTGGTATCAAAACCTAATATGGTATCGAAGCGTGGCGCCAAACATAGTATGGATTGCATCAGATGGGGGTGATAGCCGAAGAAGTTGAATGCTTTTCTCAGCCAGGGACTTTGAGCAAGGAAAGAGTCCGTTGGAGAAATAGCCTTTGCTTGGTGATGATCCGTGCATGTCGGCCGAGGAATGGCGGGGATTACTTTTACATCGACCAAGACGCTGCAAGCATTCTGGGCTGTTTGCTGATTAAGCGTCAGGCAAGTGACTTGGTGGTTTTTAGCCAATTCCTGCAGCAGGTAAACGATGCGCAGGTTTCGGCCATGGGCCAACCTTGAAACGTCGAATGGAAGCGGAACGAGTACTTTCATGCCTTATCCTCGGAGGCCATTTGTGCGAAACAAGTTTCATCCATGCCCGGCCAACGGAGTCGGAAGCTTTGACCGGTAGTTCCTTGTAAGGCGCGCAGGGCCCTTTCCAATGTTTGTTCGATGCTGAATTGGCGACGTACGCCGAGAGGGGCGTTTTGTGTCAGTTGTTCGCGAAGTTGAGCATCGCCGATTAATGTTTTTATAGCTTCAGCCAACTCGGCTGGTTGGAAGCTTTGTAATTGCCACCCGGTTTGCAGATGTTCGATTTGGCGGCGGGCGCCAGCGGTGGGGGTTGCGATGACCGGCCGATTGCAAGCCATTGCTTCGGCAAGGGCAAGCCCGAAGGATTCAGTTTTGCTGGGCAGTACGAAGAGATCGCAGGCACTATAGAAGGCGGGCATGTTTTCCACGAAGTCGATGAATTGAACCTGTTTGTAAACGTTTTGTTGTTTGGTTTGTTCGCGTAATTTATTTGCCTGTGGGCCGCGTCCGGCGATTACGGTTTGGATGGAGATTCCCTGTTTGTGTAATAAGGTTATGGCATCGATAAGCAGGTCGAAGCCTTTTTCTTCTGACAGTCGGCCGGCGGCACCGATAAGGAAAGTATTATCCTGTTTGCGAACGCCCCAATTTTGGCGGAGTTTTTTTCGGCCAAGGGGATCGAATTGAAACCGATTGAGGTTCACCCCGGGGGGTATGATGCGCAGTTTGTTTTGTTTGACGCCCTGCCAGCGGATGATTCTTTGGTGGTCTTCAGTGTTTAGAGCGATGACGGCAGTGGCGGCGGTTCCGGCGAGGCGATGTCGCAGGGCTTGCGGTATCCGCCAGAGGTGGGGCCCTTCCATTCGTCCGCCCAGCCATTTGGCGGGCAAGCGACGATAGTCACCGGCGTCAACCATATGTTGCACCCACAGGCAGGGAATGTTTTTGGACCAGGCCAACCAGGGCAGGCACCAGAAGTGCGGACGGCCGCAGGCATTGATTACCAGTGCGTGCGGGGCATATTCATTTATGAGTTTGCGAAAATCTCTTGTTAACGCGATGTAAGCGGAACGTTGCATGTCGGCGATGCTGACGGGGAGGCCTTCGTCGCTGGCTGGTGCGAAGACGTCGGTATCACCGCCGGCGGTGGGCAGCCAATGGATATGCGGCTGAATACCCCGGCGTTTGGCGGCGGTGGCCATATCCACCATGTAGCGTTCGGCCCCGCCGAAATGGGGGCCATCGCTGATGAACATTAACTTTTGGATCAATCTATTCACGCTACCCCCGCTAATTCAGCATGTTGTGTTTTGTGTTCCGTTGAAAGTACCGGCTTTTTCTTTTGGTCATCGAAGTAATCGAAACTGATTTCCACGGGCGGATGTTGGGCAGCCTGGGATAGCCAGCAGGCGTATTGGCCGGCCAACAATGCCCGGTCATATTGGTCCAGTTCCGTCCAATTGCGTTCGGTGTTCAAGGTTCCGGCAAAGTGGGCGCGGATGATATTTTCCATGGCCTCTGCGGTTCGGGCAGAATCTTCAAAAGGTGCGATGGTAGCACCGCCGGCGGATTGCACGATATGTTCCGTAGGGCTGTCGGGTGCGACCAGGGCGAGCAGGTGCGTAGGCAAGGCCAGCAGTTCAAAGGTTTTGCCCGGTACACTGAGGTAACTGTGTCGGCAAGAAGGCACGACCAGGATGGCGCAATGGGCGCTGGCAATTTGTTGTATTGTTGAGGCATGGTTCAGGTAGCCGGCGAAGTTTAGCCAAGCCGGTTTTTGTTTTTCCCACTGTCGGCGTTGTTGAGCGTCGAGGGTTCCGGCGACGGTTATGCGGACACGGCCTTGCCACTGCGGGTGTTTATTCAAGACTTGTTGCAGCGGATTTATCAAACGAGCGATTTCTCGTCGGCCGTAGAAAGCCCCAGCGGCGATGAAGACGAAATCACGTTTATTGCGTGTTTTATTTTCATTTGTGAGGGGTTTTAAATCATCGCGATCAAAACCGTTGGTGACTACGTGGATGGTATTCTGTTGGCCTTGCGGATAACGGCTGAGCAGGTTTTGTTTCAGGGTTTCACACGTGGTGATGACCCGGTCGGCATTTTTCATAATCATGCGTTCGAGGCGCTTTTGGTGTTGCACCTGTTGGTGGCGAGGCGCGGTGCGGTCGAAATCGCTGAGAAGTGGGTCGCGGAGTTCGGCGATCCAGGGGAGGTTGGTTTCGTGGGCCACGCGTTGGGCGACCTGATGGGTGAAATGCGGCGGGCCGGTGGAGACGAGTACATCGAATGGACGTCGGCGGTGCAGGCGGAGGGCTGCTTTTACGGCTGGTTGAATCCACAGGGATTCGCCGTTTTGCCGGCCGATATGGTTCATCAGTTTGGCCATTCGCCAATAGAGGGCATCGATGATGCGGCGGCCTGGTTGACCTCCCTGCCGACCCGGACCGCCGGGGTTAGTATTACAGGCATCCGTGCCTGAGAATCGACACAATAACGAACCGATTTTTTCTGCCAGGCAGGCCGGCTCATAACCGGGGATGCGGTGAACGCGGACTTTCGCGGGAATGTCTACCAGAAGCGTTTCGTCGTACCAGGGGAAGCGATCATGGGCGGCGGTCAATATTTCTACATCCCATCCCCATTGGGGCAGGTACTTGGCCAGTTTGGCCGGCCGCTGGACCGGGCTGCCGCCTACCGGAGGGAAGGGATAGCTGATGAAAAGTACGCGTCCACCGTGTGGTTTTTTTAGAGGTCTGAGTTTGCTTTGGATCCAGTTCGTCCAGTTTGGTTTTGCCGCTGGTCGTTTGGGGCGATGGATGACCGGTACCGGGGATTCTTGGACGGATTTGGATTCGGCTTTTATGGGTTGTGCGTTTTTCGGCAGTAATGGTTGGTAGATTTTTTCCACCTGTTTCAGGAGAGTTGGCCAGGTGAATTTTTGGGTGTGGGCCTGGATCTTGTGGATATCAAAATGAACGTGGCCGGTGAAAAATTGTTCCAGGGCGTTGGCGATGGCGGTTGGATCAGAGTCTTCGGCAAAGAAGCCGGAGTGTCCTTCGGAGACGGCTTCTGTTGCCCCGCCGAAACGACCGGCCAGCGATGGTGTGCCCATGGCGGCGGCCTCCAGGTAAACAATGCCGAAGCCTTCGACGTCGTCCGCTTCGGGTCGAGGGACGAGGGTGAATAAGCTGGAGGAGGCGTAGGCTTGCATGAGCTGATCTTCGTTTAGTCGGCCGAGGAAATGGACGCGGTGGTCGATGCCCAGTTTGCGGGCGAGTTCTTGAAGGTCGCATCGTGCGGAGCCGTCGCCGACGATCCAATATTCGAGGTTCAGGTGTTCTGCTACCAGGGCCATGGCCCGGATCACGCCGTCGATATTTTTGCGTTTGTTGGCGAGTCCCAGGTTGCATACGGTGAGCAGGCGTTGGGGGTGGCGGACCGTTTCGTGTGCCTGGTGGGACTGGCGGATGAAATTGGGATTCACGCCGTTGTGTACCACCGTCGGCGGATGGGAAAAGGGATATTCCTTTTGGAATCGGCGGGCGGAAAAGCGGCTACAGGTTACAATTCGGTCCACGTGGCGAAGGGCATGTTGATAGAGCAATCTTCGAGGTGTTTGCTTTTTCAGCCAGGGCCCCATGCGCCAGAAGAATGGTACTCGTTCCAGTTTGGGCCACACCCAGGGGCGGAGGAAGTCTGTTCCGTGTACGGTTAAAACAAACGGACGTTTGAGCATGGCCACTGGTGCGTAACCGAAGTTGATACTATGCCATAAGTCCATGTTGAAGCGATTCAAGGTGGGCAGGTCGCGGGCCAGGTCTGTGGTTAATACGGGGTGAACTATTGCGTATTGATTGTTTCGGGCTTTTTCGTTGGTGAAAACGTGGACTTCCCAGTCGGCGCGGTGCATGTGTTCAGCCAGGGCCTGCGCATAGGTGGCCATCCCACCGACGAGGGGTGGATATTCGTAAGCGATCAATCCCAGTTTGGGCTTGCGGTTCAAACTGTACTCCTTGCGCATACGGTTGAAGCGCACCGACATCCGATAAGCGGGCGTTTAATAGAAATATCGGTCTTTCAAATGCGAAGTTGAGTTGCTAGCGGCGGGGGGTGGAATTTTTCCGTCTGCGCGCTTTTTAGGGGGTTGTTGAGGCGAGAGGAAAGTTTTTATCGGTCTTTGGAAATGCGTTATGGAGGTATTTTCATTGTGTAGGCTGTGTTTCAAGGTTTGCGGTTTTGGCCAGTGCTATTTTACGTTTCCACGCCTTAGGCAAGGGTAGGTACAGCGTTGCTGGGTGAAGGGGATAGATTTATGCACTCTGTTGGTTGAGCGGAGGGGATGGGTTCGAGTTTTTCCAGCCGGCGGATCATGATTTCGGCGGTGGCGAGGTTGAGAAGCATGCTTCCCTGGAGCGGGTTTTTCAGAGCTTGTTGCCAGTTTTTGAGTAAGGCAGAGCGATCAATCCATTCCAGGATGCGGGCATCTTTTTGGATAAGAACATCCAGAGCGCCGCTTTTTTGCCAGTGGTGGAAGGTCCAGGCCCGCAAGGCGGATCCGCTAATGCCCCAAGCGCGAGTCCAAGGGTGTCGGCGATGGGTCCACCAGCGAGAGATTTTTTCGCGTTGCCAACAGTATTCCCGCCACAGCCAATCATCGGAGATGGGCAGACCGCCGGTGCCGCTGCGGGGAATCGCAGCTGTTGCGGGGAAGCGCCAGCGGAACAGGGTGGCGAAGGGCCGTTTCCCTCGCCACATATGGGGCGAAACTGTTGCATACCAATCGAGCATGTGTTTATCGCAGCCGGGGCAACGGACCAAGGCGTTTTCCTGGAGAAGGCGTGTTCCGGGAACGTCGATTCGGCCGCTACGTCCGCTGAGGATGGCGTATTCCGCTTTTTTGAGTGGATTGTTTACGGGGGCGGCGGCGTAGGCATGGTCAACCATGGTTTGCCAGCGTTGTCGGCTATCGGTGGCGTGTTGCGGGTGCAGGAGTTTTTCCACCGTGGCGAAATCGCGTCCTGCGTGCAGGCGGGCGCGAGCCCAATTGCTTTGATGCGGGGGATGCGCATTGTGTACGTCTTGATCGTCCGGAATATAAGGGCCGCTGAGCACGCCGAGCATGTAACCTTGCAAGAGTACTGAGCCGGCTTGTTGTTGTAGATAAGGCAGCATGGCGGTGGCTGGTGTGAGGTGGGCGGCGCTGTGTAATCCATCGACGCGAACGATGGCGTCGGCCAATGCCTCGGGCAGAGTTTGTTCTTTTAAGGGCGCCCAGTGGTGGGAGGTGCCCACGGTACGAGCGAGGGCTCGGCCGAAGCGCACATCTTCGCTGAACGACCAGCCGGCGGTAAAGCAGGCGGGTAGTTTGCCCATACGTTGACAAAAGGAGAGCATCAAACGCGAGTCCAAGCCGCCGGTAATGCCCAGCAGTAATGGTGACTGGGAACGGGCATGGCGTTGCAGGGAATGTTTCAAGGCGTGGGCAAAACGATCGATATGATCCTCTTCGCGCAATTTCTGGTCGGGCGAAAAGGTGAAATCCCAATAGCGATGCCGGGATAATTTTCCGTGTGACCAGCGAAGGGCATGGCCTCCGATAAGCCAATGAACGTTTTGGATAAGAGTATTTTCGCCGGTGATGTTTTCCGTGCGGAGCAGGTCGATAACGCCGTGACCGTTGATTTTCAGCGGTTGGCCGCCGGCCTGGAAGGCGAGCCAGGCCATGGGGGCGATGACCAGACGATCATTGGTGTTGTGAAAGAAGACCGGGAGCAAACCGTGACGGTCGTTAAAGATGGTCCAACATTGTTTCTGGGCATCGTACCAAGCGCCGCAAAAGGTGCCATCGATTTCGGCCAAGGCTTCTATATTTCGGTTGCGTAACTGTTGGAGGAGGGCGGAACTGATAGCCCGGGCGGGATTGTTGCTGTTATTTGGTTCATCAAGCCAGCTTTGCGGCAGAAACATTTCCCCGGCCCAGAGCAGGACGTCGCCGTCGGTTTGGTATATGTCCGCGCCACAGGTTGGCTCATGAGCGGGTGGAGCGAAAAGGGCAGCGGACCAGTCATTGCCGGAGGAGGTCAGGGGCGTGGAGGAGTCGCTATTGTGCAGTTTTTTTAATACGTCGGCTGCAATTTGTTGTGCCCGTTGAGCACGAGTGTCGTGGATGAAAAAGATGCCGGGATACAAAGCGAACCTCCGGGATAGACCGGGCAGTTTATTGTCGTCTGTTTTTTATCGGTCTTTTAGGTCAGGCAAAATGAAGTCCGTTTGCCGAGTTTTACCTAATTTGAGGCAATTTCGAGTTCGCGATCGAGAAACGGTGTCTGCCATGGGCAGCCAACAAGGTCGGTATCGTTTGTATTGTTGGCCGGCTGTTTGCTTTCGATCAGTTCGGTGAACAATCCGTACCAATATTGGCTGATCAACGAGGGGTCGTGGATACGCAGAGCCCGCTGGCGGGCTTTTTGTCCGAGCGTTTTGCATTGAGCGGGATTGTTGATCAGGTTATTTATTGCGCGGCTAAGATGAGCGGGATCACCCGGGGGGACGACGAGGCCGGCGGATCCGTGATCCACCAGTTCGGGTAGGCCGCCGACCGCGCTTACGATCACGGCTTTGCCGGCAGCCATGGCTTCAGTGATCATGTTGCTGGAGGATTCCCGCCGCGAGGGCAGGCAGACGATATCCATTGGCTGGTAAATTTTGCGGACATTGTCGATCGGTTTTTGCCATTGCAGACAATGGGTAATGCCCAGTTCATCGGCGAGTCGGGCCAGGTTTTCGCGTTCCGGCCCCTGGCCGAAGATCAGCAGTCGGACGCCTGATCGATCGCGCAGTTGGGCGACGGCGTGGAGTAAGACGTTTAATTGTTTTTCCGCTCCCAGTCGGCCGGCGTAACCGATGGTCACTGTGTTTTTATTGTCGGGATGTTCGGTGCTGGTGAGCGGTTGTTGCAATAGTCTGGCATCGAGGGCGTTGTGAATAACGTAGCCTTTGTCGCGGGGATAGTTGTAGATATGTTCGTAGCAGCGGCGGACTTGCCAACTGTTGTAAACGATGCGGTCGGCCGCTCGGGCGACGCGCATGGTGCAGCGGATCATCTTGCGGTTATGCAAGCCCAGGCCGGTCACCAATCCGAAAAAATGCCGGCCGGGAGGAACAAAATCCTTGATCCAGGGCATGGTGCGGTGGGTAACGATGGTGGGAATGCCGGCGGACTTGGCGCCGACTACCGAGGCCCGAAACGGTGTATTGGAAGATTGGATGAACAGGGCTGCGTCGGGTTGACGGTGGCGGAACCAGCGGGCGCGTTGATTGATACGTCGCCAGTGATATTCCCGGTCGCCGGCCAACCGATGATCGATCCATTCGGTGGGTTCGATCGACAGGTGTTGTGGAAAGGGTTCCTGCAAGTCGGAATAGATGTTTTCGCCGGAAAGGGCAATGGTTACTCGCCAATCAGTTGTCAAAAAGGCGTTGACGATAAAGCGGGAAAACTTCTGCATTCCGCCGGTGCGAATAGGATTATGCGTAACCACGACCAGGTGTTTGGGATCCTGTCTATGGAGGTTTAGGCGATTCATTCAGGAGGCCTCCCGCATGGTTGCGCGTCGTTTATCATTTAAGCGGTCGTACAATCGCAGTATCGACATGGGGACGTGTCGCCGTTGCCATATTTTGTCGATTTCCGGATCCTGCGGAGCCAGTTGTTTGGCCAATTTCAAGAGGGGGCCGTAATCTCGGGCATCCCGTCGCCAGTACACTTCCTTGAGATTGCGGATCACCGGTTCGATCATAAATTGCTGTACGGATTCGCGGGGCAGGGCCTCGAAAGCATGGGGGCATTTTAAGCGGAATTTTTCCTGGGCCAGCCAATGCATGTAGGCCATGTGGGCCTGTCGATGGGTGATGTTGGTATCGTGTCGCCGCATCCAGTACAACGGTTCGGGCAGGTGGACAAAGTTGCAGCGGGTGGAAGCCAGCAGGGACATGCCGAAATCTTCCGTACCAATCAGGTCGGGATCGTAATTGCCGAGTTCGAGAATGACCGAGCGGTGGAGCATGGAGGAGGCACCGCAGATGGGATTGTGCTCGAAGATTACCCGGGTACACGAGCCGACCGCTTTTTCCGCTCCGCTACGTTGACGATTCGGATGAGAATGGTCATCCCAGAAAATCATTGACCCCGTATGCACGACGGTATGAGGGTCGGCGTTTTCCAGGACCTGAAGTTGTTTTTCATGTTTGGTGGATTCGATGCGATCGTCGGCATCGATGAAAGCGATATATTTACCCATGGCTTCACGGACCCCGATATAACGGGCGGCTCCCTGTCCACCCTTGGGATTCTGCATGACCCGCACGCGAGAGCCGAAGGAGCGGGCGACGGAGACGCTTCGATCCCTGCTTTGGTCATCGATGACCAGAATTTCAAGCGGAGGCGCGGTCTGGGCAAAAACGCTTTCCAGTGCTTCGCCGAGAGTGCGCTCGGCGTTGTAACAGGGGATAATAACCGAGATATCCGCCGTCGAATCGCTCATGATCATACTCCCAGCGGTTCGCCTATTTTTAAGGGCGTATTCGATACATAAGGGGGACGGTTATTTATTACCTCCCATTCCCGCAGCTGGTGAACGGGGCCGTCGGTTTTGCCGTCGGCCGCCACGGTGATTCGGTAGGCCCGGTCATGCCAATCGTGTTGGGGTAATCCTTTTTCGTCGGCGAAAGCCACGCTTATTTGATAAACGCCTTCGCCGAGGCCAAGTTTTGGCAAATCAATCGCCACGGTTCCTTTCCCAACGCAGTGACCGAGTTTGACGTTGTCGCGCAAGGTGTCGAAGCGAAAGAATAAGCCCGCTCCGAACATGTGGGCGGCGATGACCAGATTGGGATTATCGAGGCCGCCGCAGCCAGGATCGATATCATAGTCCACCTCGATGCGTGCCGGCTGACCGGAAACGAAGCGATTGGTAGGTTGGCCGTTGCCGTCGAGAATGCGCACTTCGTCGATCGATACCGGTCCGTCGTTTTGGGTGCATCCACCGATATGGGAATGTTCCATGCCTTGGGGATTAGCGTCTTCGAGGTCGGAGACCAGTCGGCTGTATTCGCCGATCGTGTCATCCGGGGAGCCTTCAAAGCGAATGCGGCCCCGGTCGATCAACATGGCGCGGTCACAAAAGCGCCGGATAGAGGCCAGGTTATGGGAAACGAAGATGATGGAGGTACCGTTGCGGAGGAAGTTCCGCATGGCGTCCATGCACTTGGCTTTGAATTGCACGTCGCCGACGGAGAGCACTTCATCGACGAGGAGGATATCCGGTTCCATGTGGGCGGCGACGGAGAAGCCGAGCCTGACGAACATGCCTGAGGAATAGCGTTTAACGGGCATATCGAGGAAGTCGCCGATGCCCGCGAATTCGACGATGCGGTCGAATTTTTGTTTGATTTCGCGGCGGCTCATGCCGAGGATGGCCCCGTTGATGTAGATATTTTCCCGGCCGGAGAGATCGGGGTGAAAGCCGGCGCCAACTTCGATCAGTCCGCTCAGTCGCCCGTTGATGTTGACTTGTCCGTGAGTAGGCCTAAGGACACGGGAAAGAATTTTCAGCAGGGTGCTTTTTCCCGCCCCGTTGGGGCCGATGACGCCTACCGCTTCGCCACGGCGCACTTTTAGATTCACGTCCTGGAGGGCCCAGAATAGATTATCTTTGCCTTGTTGTCCGCTGAGCATGCGGCGTAACATGCGGTTGAGGCTTACCCATAGCAGACCTTCATTCCCGCCGCGATAAAAGCGTTTGGCCAATCCTTCGATTTCAATAGCGTATGGTGATTGTTTATCCATTTTTTGTGTTAACCTTCCGTCCCAAACCCGTTTTTATAATTTTGTAGATTGTGGGTTAATTTTCTCGATTCTGTCGGGTACCAAGAGTGATCTCTTTTTAGTTTTCCGGAACCGTTGCAATGCCGAAGACGTTGCGGGCGGCGATTGATTTTCGGCTGAACAATATTCTGGTCCATTCCGCATGCAAGCAGCCTTCATCCTTAAAGCCCGGATGGGCATGATTGGCAAAGGTGTTTATATCTTGCAGGCCCGCCTTTTTGAGCAAATGTTGCAAATGCACATGATCCATGCAGTTGATATGGCCGTACTCGTGGCGGTAGAAGCGGATCGACTCGCGGCGGATGCGGTGGATGTACCAGCGATCCAACCAGCGGACGTAAGCGGTGAACAGGCGATCCGGCAGCCAGACGAGCGGTGCCAGCAAAGCGAGCAATTTCTTGCGGTCGGGTTCGAACCAGTAGTAATAGAGGCCCGGGGAGGTTTGGATAATGATCTTCCCGCCCGGGCGAACGACTTGGCGAAGTCCGCGCAGAACTTCCATCAAGGCGGGATCATCAAGGTGTTCGAAGATATCGCAGGCGATGGCAACGTCAAAGAAGCTGCCGTCGTAATAATCTTCGAGGCGGCGGATGTCTCCGACCTGCAGGTGGGCTTGTTCGGAGAGTTCCAGGGAGTCGATCACTTCTCGGCCTTTTTCGATCATTGAGTGCAGGATATCAATGCCCCAGGTTTTATGTCCGTCGATGGCAAATTCGACGGCCTGGCCGCCCACCCCGCAGCCAACGTCCAGAATTCGTTGAGAAGTATGACCGGGGATATATTTTTTGATCCAGGTGTTCAGGTTCGTCCAATAGTTTTCTTTACCCGCCAATCGTTCTGCCAGGGGGCGTAGCTGGTTTTTGACGAAGGGCATTTTTTCAGAGAGGATTTCGTATCCTTCGCGATAATGTCCGTCGCGGATCAGGGAAACCATCTGATGAGACCAGCTTTGGGGATTATGGGGATCCCGATACTGTTCGAGATTGACAGCCGGTTTTCGTTCCGGGCATGTTTCAACGGTTGCGTTCACGTCATATCCTCCCTGATTGAATATTCGCCGGGGTTACACCCGTTCGGCGAAGCGCCCTTCCATGGTGCGATATAAGGCCCATCCACTGCCGAGCGAAACAAGGGCAATGACCAATGCGGTGGCCAAGGGGACCGGGTTCGGCAGTTGCCCGTGGATTACGATGGAGCGATAGCCGTCAATAATGGGCACCATCGGATTTGCGAAAGTCAGTATTTTCATGGTGGTCGAGCCATCATGGGGCAAGGGGTAGAGGACGTTGGTTAAGAACATCCACATCTGGATGCCCGCGCCGAACAGGTATTTGACATCGCGGTACCAGAGGTTGGCCAACCCCAACCACAGGCCGAAACCGATCATCAAAAGCAATTGCAGGCCGACGATTGCGGGCA
Organism: uncultured Planctomycetales bacterium; assembly: GCA_964569525.1. GTDB lineage: Bacteria > Planctomycetota > Phycisphaerae > UBA1845 > PWPN01 > JAAYCU01. The sequence continues at coordinate 624 of CAZMVS010000439.1, read as the reverse complement.
GGAACAGCAGCGCCGGTTGAAACATGAAGGTCCACTCGCTGGTAAAATGAAAAAAGACGGTCAGCCCCACCAGCACGACGGAAGCGACGCAGAAGTCGAAAAATGCGCTGGCCACGCCGGTAATGGGCAGGATCTGTTGTGGGAAATAGACCTTGGTTACCAAGCTGCGGTGTGCGGCCAGTGAGTTGACGCAATTGGTCAGGCCGGCGGAGAACATAGTCCAGGGTAAGACGCCAAGGTAAACGAACAGGGGGTATGGAGCACCGACCTCGTGGATAAAATCCTGGGGGACGGCCCGGGTAAAGACGAAGGTGAAGAGCAGCATCATGCCCAGCGGTTGGATCAAGGCCCAACCCACACCTAATATGGAATGTCGGTAGCGGGCCAACACTTCCCGCCGAACCAATTGGAATAACAAATCTCTATAAGCCCAGAGCTCGGTCACCTGTTAATACTCCTGTGATGGGCACTGGCGGCGCGGACCGGCAGTGCCACGTTACTGCGAACTAAAAATGCTTCTTGATGTTGATTTTCGGAAGTTCTAAGAGCCGGGATAAGTTAGCCCTATAATCCAATTTGAAATCGTGTCATTTTCTGTAGAAGTCACATTAGCGAGAGGAGAAG
>CAZMVS010000438.1:0-6449 GCA_964569525.1 uncultured Planctomycetales bacterium | reverse complement strand
CACGTTGGTCTTGGCGACCAGGGTGAGCATCTTCTGGCCGTTTTTCTGGCGACAAAATTCAAAGGCATACCGCAAACAACGCTCCACCCCGAATCGTGTGGCGATCATTTCTTGGGTGGCCACTTCCTGCGGCGTGTTCTTCCGCAAAAATCCCCCGCCGCCGAAATACAGGTCCTCAGTGTTCTCCCGGATAACATGGAAGTTGATATCTTCCGGACCCTTGTCTTTCAGCGGCGTCCATACCCCCGGATACAGCTTCACCGGCCGGAGGTTGATGTACTGATCCAGCTCGAAACGCAGCCGAAGCAACAACCCTTTCTCCAGAATCCCTGGTGCTACGTCCGGATCGCCGACCGCGCCGAGATAAATAGTGTCGTATTGGCGAAGCTCCTCGATCTGTTCGTCCGTAACAATCGGAATATTCTGGACCTCGGGGTCGCCTCCACAAGCCAGATAAGCCTTCCCGCTGAGGTCAAAATCCTTGGTCTCATATTCAAATTTCGTTTTCTCCGAGACCGCCTTGAGAACCTTCAGGCCTTGCTCGACGACTTCCGGGCCGGTTCCGTCCCCTCCGATAACTGCGATTTTCAACACGATGTTTCTCTCCTTGAGGTTATTTAAACTCCCGCTAAATGCGGTTTTGTCTGAACCCGGTGGTTGACAGAACGTAAAAAGGTATCAAAAGGCAAATATCCCTTCAAGGGTGCCGCTCGCTGGACGATATCCGGGGAAAAGGAGCAACTCAATGTTAAACAATGCGCAATCCCGCATAATGGGATATTTTGGCGGGCTTATCGCCCTGATTACTGTCGCAGGTTGCGTTACTGCAAAAGCCCCCGCCCCGCCCGTTGAGGTCAACCATTGCGACTGGGTGTGCGATACCGGGATCGAGGGGTGCCAACTGCTTACCCCGCACTATGATTTCCGGACCACTTCCGATGACATCATCCTGCACGATTATCTTCCCGACTTTATGGAGACCGCCCTCGAACGCTACCAGGAACTGATTCCCCCAGCCCGAAAACAAAATGAACGTATGATCGTTTACGTGTTTGCCAATCGTCCGCAATGGGCCGATTTTACTCGCCTTTTTGTTCATCCCATACATGCCAATACCTACCTCCACCTTCATGCCGGCGGTTACATGGACCATCAACGGCGAACAGTCGTGATGTGGGATTTGGGACGGGATCGAACCCTCGGCCTGTTGGCCCACGAATGTCTGCACCAATACCTGGCCTGCTGTTTTCCCGAAGATGTTCCTGCCTGGCTTAACGAAGGGTTGGCCTGCCAGTGGGAGTGCTTTGACCTCCAAGGCAAGCAGCCTGTGTTTAACCCTCAAATGAATTACGTACGCCGCAATAACTTGCGACTCGCCATCGCCGACCAGGATGGACAAATCGACTTGCCCCAACTCTTGGCCATGAATTCCGGACATGCCGTTCGCAAAACCGGCCCCATGGTCCGCTATTATTACGCCCAAGTCTGGTCCGTAGTCCTCTTTCTACGCCAGGGACATATAAAAGAGTACAAGCAGGGATTTCAAAAATTACTGACCGAGGTCGGCACCGAACGAATGAAAGCGGCTGTTCGCGCTTACCGAGCCGCCAACCCCCAGGCCTCCAAGCTTTCTGATGGAGAGGTGGTTTTCCGTCACTATATCACCGAAGATTTAGCCCTGTTTTCCAAACATTATCATGATTTTGCCCGGTCCCTTGTTTTTTGACTCCCACTCGATTACCAAAATTTGAAATTCGCTATCACGAACAATCAAAGATTTTTTGTTGTTTGCTAATCATTTGAGCTATAAGCAATTAGGATATGGCAAGTAATTGGCCGTCATACATTTCCTGCCTCAGAAATAGTCTTTTCTTCGCAGGCGACCATGCCCTTCGCGAACATGAAGGCAAGTCAACTTCTATGATAAGTTCGTTTCCAATTCCTTATAAATAATTACCCCTATCCTAGAGGTTTTTTTGAATTTCTTTACCCGCAGGGGTTGCAGTTTTCCCGGGGATAGTGCTAATATGGAACTACCCGAGGCATCCCCCCTCAAGCCCGTCTGGTTCACCCCGGCCAGGCGGCACCGCCTCGGGTTTTTTATGCGCTAAGCCTGCCATTAACCTCTATTTGTCCGCCTTTTTGTTTGCATGGCTATTTGAAAGAGTTAAAAGATTCTATATTTGATGATCTTATTTCACGCCGCTCGACGAAACCGATAGTCTCGGTAAAATAAACTCTTGTTTTGACACAAGGATAAGAAAAATGCTCAGGAAAAAATTGAATACCCTGTTTCGCTACGAGGCGGTGGTTCTAGCGTTGTTTCTGTCCGTAGCCGGAGGGTGTGGCCGGCCGACGCTTAGCCCGAACCTGGCCCTGCTCTCCCAGCAGCCGCCTTACCAATATAGCGATCTGGATTACGCGACCGTGCTGCGCGCGCACGTACACAACGGACTGGTGGATTGCAAGGCACTGGCCGATAACCGCCAGCCACTGGAACGCTACTATGCCTTGCTCAGCGTCACCGGCCCTAACAGTACGCCTGAGCAGTTTGTAACCCGAGCCCAAAAAACCGCCTATTGGATCAATGCCTATAACGCTCTGGTCCTGCGCGCTGTTCTGGAGCGTTATCCCATCAAAACCATGTATGATGTGACCCTCCCCCGGCTGGAAAGCGAATATCAATTTTCCATCGACGGTCACCGTGAAAACCTGATTTGGCTGGAAGAAAAAATACTGGAAGACAGCAATGGTGACGTCCGGGCGCTCTTTGCCACTAGCCGCGCCGCAATGGGTACACCTCAACTGATGAACGAACCCGTCCGAGCTTCCACCTTGGAAGGCCAATTACAAAGCGCAACGCATGCAGCCTTGAATAACCCTCAAATCTTGCGCATCGATCACGCCAACCGGGCCATATTCGTATGGCAATTAATCCTCCGCCGCCAGGCGGATTTCGTACAATACTGGCGAAGCCAACGCCGTGGCCGACGGATTGATCTCTACAATGTGCTTTGCGAATTAGCCGCCCCTTCACGGCGGCGGCGATTGGAAAGTGCCATAGGCTACGACTTGCGGGAAATCCCTTTCGACCGACGACTGAACGACACTCAACTCGTCAAAAAACACCCGGCCGTCCCCTGATTTGAACAGCAAATTCGCTTTTCTTCGTGGCCAAAACCCCAAACCTACTTTTCAAACGGCGCATGGGCCAATTGAAGATACGTCGGTCCCTCCCGCTTGAGCACTGATTGAAAAACGGTCAAACCCTCAGCGGTGAACTCCCCGCCGACAAAATCCTGCCATTCCTCCAAAACCTCACGCACTTCCCGCGACACCGAATGATCTTTCACTCTGCCCAGCGTCAGGTGCGGCCGAAAAGCACGGTTCTCTTTTTTGAAACCCATCCCCGCGAACCCCTTTTCGCATGCCCGATGACAATCCACCAGGCTTTGCGGCAACCTCTCCAAACCTGCCCAGATCACCCGAACCGCACCACCGGGAGGAAAACAACCCGTCCCCGCCACTTTCAATTGACAGGCGGCATGGTCGTTGGCGATCTCCGTGGCTAGCTCACACACCTCCGCCACTTGCTGTTCCGGAACCTCGCCCAGAAACTTCATGGTCAAATGAATCTGGTATGGATCTGTCCAGCGCACCGCACGCCCGAATCTGTTCAATTGCTCCTGCAGTTCCGCCAACCGCTCGTGGATTTCCCCCGGCAACTCGATGGCTACAAAACAACGCATGGTATTCCCTCAGCTCGTTGGTTCACCTTCATTTTTCTCCGCGAATATGGCTTCAATCTGCCGCCGGCGGAAATCAAAAATCGCCTCCAGGTCTTTTCGTATCCATAAACGATGCAAACCTCTGCCCAGATTTCCCAAAGGCAACGCGTAACGCAACTCGTCAATCATTCGTGTACCTCCCGGGCATTCGTAAAAACTGTGCGTATGCTGCCAAAGTCGATAAGGCCCTTTCTCCTGCACGTCCACGAACTTCTCCGGCGGCTGCCAGACCAGAATCCGTGTCCGCCAGCGCATCGGTACACCCCGCCAACGCAACAAATAATCAATTCGTGTATCCACCGCCATCCTGATCGGTTGCGTACTCAATATTTTGAATTGCAACCATTCCGGCGTGATCCGCTCCAAGTTCCCCGCATCACAAAAAAACGAAAAAACTTTACCGATAGGACGGCCAATCACCTGCTCTTGCTTGAGATGATACGTTTTCATGGCGACCCACTGTCCACGCCCAAACGATTATGAACCCGGTCGGGTACGCGTTATGCGTGCCCGTGGCTGTGTCCCTAAATGAATCCGCGGCACTTCCAGCTTGATCTTCCGTACGTACGTTTTCCCGTTCGGCGCCCACAAGGCCACCTTTGCCAGGTAACCGCCCGGCTTGCTGTAATTATGTTCAGGTTCGGGTATTTCACTACGCACACCATCCCCGAAATCCCATAAATACCGCCGCGGTTGAAAAGAGCATTTGGTCCGAAAGCGAACCTGCATCGGATCATCCGCGTCCTCGCGCACGTGAATCCGAATCCAAGGCCGATGCCGAACACATTGTGCAAAAAATTGAAAAATCGGTTTCGGATCACGCTGATGAAATCCCGGCCGCTCCAATACCTCCGGTTGGATACCATGATTCCTAAGCCAATCAATGCACGCCACCGCATCATCCTGTAAAGCAAAATCCTCGCTGTTATAAATAATCTGCACTGCCTGATACGGTTCAACAAAAGGACTACAAGGCTCAACAAAGGCAGGATCGAAATTGCCTTGGCTGACCGACAAGGCCCGAAATACGTCCGGATTGCGCAATCCCGTAAACAAAACCGCGTACCCGCCCGCCGACCACCCGGTGAGAAAAACCCGGTCCCGATCCACCGAATGCGAGGCCCGCACCGCCTTTACCACCGAAAGGATTGCTTTCTCGTCCGCCTTTTGCAAACGAATCTGCTCCGCCGGTTTCGGCGGGAAATCGCCCCGTACCCCCTTGAGCTTGGGAACCGCCAACAAAAATCCCTTCGCTTCCGCCAAACCCTTCCATTCCTTCAGTTGCAGATCGGCCCTGTCCCACGGCGGGGTTCCGTGACAGGCCACGATCAACGGCCAGTCTCGGTTCTCCCGGTATTTTTCAGGAACATAGAGGTAATAGCTCCTCCCCGTAACCGGCTCATCCTGTTCGAGCACCCGACCCGGGGCAGGCAGATTGTTGACCGCCGGGCAGCCGGTCCCACAAATTAACAAAACGACCGATAACCATGCCCACGCTATAGCAATTCCACTTTTTGTGTAGCGGCTCAGGGACCGAAAATAGCTCCCCACAACCCCTTTTATTACTTTACAACCGCTACATATAAATAGAGCTTGCTCTACGAATGAAAAATATGTTTTCACGCTCAAAATAGCCCTCACTCAAAATAATTCGTGATTTTGGATAATTATCCTTTGGAATCTCGAATAACTTATACAGAGACAAATCTCCTGAGACGCTCCCATTTTAATTGCTATAATCATAACAATTCTGCCCCGGATGGTCCTCCCGAATAACCCGGCGGCTTGAATACAGGCGAAAATCCGCTATCGTATAGAGATTGTGCTATCGGAGTTTTGGGCTTAGTCTCAACAAGGAGTGGGCAGGAGGACAAAACATGAACAAGCGAAAGCAATCTCCTGCGCTGTTTGAACTGCTTGATAGTGGCAAAAAATCGCCCTCGTCCGACCAGTTGGCTCTGCCCAAATGGTGGAAAAGTGATCAGCAGTCCGCTCAATTGCCACCGCAGGAAGCAGAGTCAGCATCTAAATCGGCGGCCGAAACGAGCCCCCAGGAGGTGGAACGTCAGCAGGGGACTGCCCCTCGGGCTGCAACTTCTCCGGAGCCTGTTAGGCCGATGACGGCTTCACCGCCACCGGCTGCCGGGCCAAATCCTCCGATGGCCAGCCTGGAAAATGGACGATTAAATTTATCCCTGACTCCTGTTACTACAGCTGTAATAACGGGCGTTCTCTTGTTAGCTTTGGTTGCCAGCTATCAGGTGGGAGCTATAGGAAAATCACAAAAGAATCCGGTCGCAAAGCAGGATTCGGCCGCCGACGTAAGCGAGGCTATGGGGTTGGATTCAGGAAACGAACTGCTGGATGTCCCAGAGCAACGGGAAACACCGCGAAACGTAAGCTCCGCCGCTCGAAATTCCAGTGGCCAAAATGCGCAGATGGCCTCCGCAGGTGCCGGTACCCGGGACCTGGCCAGTACTTGGAAAAAAGGTTGGTATTACGTTTGGATGGAGACCTTTGACGCCGAGCACCTTTCTAACGCAAAACGCGCCCAGCGGTGGTATAGCCAACATGGCGTGGATGCTTGGCGGGAGCAAATGAGTTCCGGCAAATGGCGGCTGATTACCCGAAAGGGGTTTCCAACCAGAAAGAAAGCCGAGA
>CAZMVS010000437.1:0-16534 GCA_964569525.1 uncultured Planctomycetales bacterium | reverse complement strand
TAGTGCGCATTTCTTCGACGGACAAGAACAGGTGGCCTTCGCGGGAGAGTTTGGCCAGGGCTTCGTCGTCGAGGTCGCAAATGGACACATGTTTCAGTTCGAACGGTTGGGCGGGTGCCATCGGTAAGTGAGTCGGTGGAGCATCCTGACGATCGAAACCGTTTATGAAGACTTCTTCAATACAATCGTTGTATAGAAGCCCGCGGGCGATGGTGTTGAGTTCATTAATTGATTTGATGCCGCGCAAGCGATAAACCCGGGCAGTGGAGATGCCCAATTGTTGGGTATCGACGCCCATGTCGGCGATGGCCATCCGGGCCGAGTCGGCGACCGAATCCATGACGCCGCCCTTGAGGTGCACTTCGACCAGGCCCTCATCATTTCCCAGGCTGGGAATTTGCCGCTCGGTGCCTGTTTCGCAGCGGAAATCTTCGGTAATAGGATCGGCCAATAGTTCCTCGGCAATACGTTGGACGAGTTTCCGGTCAAGGTCTCCCTGCAGAAGGTATAAACGGGTAAAAGCCACTTCTTCGACGTGGGATCGTCCCGTTTCGTGAATATCGTGAAGGACGGCGTTGCCTTGGGCGTCGAGGTCGCGTCGTTTCGGTTGTACGTGTATTCGCCAAAGTGTTTCGGTGGTTGTTGAACTCATGGGAATAATGCCTTGTTTTTATATTGTTTACTAAGCCAATCATCGCGGGCCTTTTTGCCGTCGGCCAACCACTTTTGGAGGGCCTTGGCGTCCTCGCGTTGCAGGCGGTTGCGAAAGCGGGTTAATTCCTTGATTAAGCGATCCACGGCTTGGAGAGTGGCTTTTTGATTGGACAGGAAGATGTCGGTCCACATGTTCGGATCGCCGCTGGCAATTCGGGTAGAGTCGGCGAATCCGGGGCCGGCCAACTCGATGGCCGAATTTTGCAGGGCCAAGTTGACCAGGGCGGTGGCCACGGCGTGAGGTAGATGGCTGACCCAGGCAAGGAGGTTGTCGTGTTGTCGGGGGGACATCACGAGGGTATGTCCGCCAATTGTTTCCCAGAAGCCGCGGATCCATTGCACGGCATGTTCGCTGGTTTGTTTGGTCGGGGTGACCAGGCAGAGGGCGTTTTCAAAAAGATCCGCCCGGGCATATTCGACCCCGGTTTTTTCGGAGCCGGCCATTGGATGGGAACCTACGAAATGGGCAGACTTGGGGAGGATTTTCCGGGCGAGGCGGACCACTTCGGCCTTGGTGCTTGCCACATCGGTGACATAGGCGCCCGGGTGGAGGCCGTCTCGAATTTCGGGCAATAAATTTTCAAACGACCCGATTGGGGTGCATAATATAGTAAGATCAGCATTGGCCACTCCGGCCTTGATGTCGCGGGTGGTTTCGTCCACTGCCTCGCAAGCGACGGCTTTTTTCAAGGTGGAATTTCGCCGACCGATGCCCACCCTGGTTCCCTCGAATCCCGCCGCCCGCAAGGCATGACCGATAGAGCCGCCCAACAGGCCGGTTCCAAGGATGCTAATTCTGCTTAAGTTCTTTATTTGAAAGCCTTTATGCATTTTTGAAGCCCGGTAAGAACGGAAGATAAGATAGCGGCAGGAACATAGAGTAGTCAAATTTTCTTGCTTGGCCGATGAAAAGTGTTAATCTATAAAGGCTTAGATGGGTATTTCGAGCACGTGGCGCGTGTGCTCAATGGGGACTGATGGTCAATCACTAACTTTATTGAGAATAAACGATACGCTTATGAGTTTACAACCAGAGTTGCGTAATATGGGGGGTAACGGCTCGGCATTTGATATCACCCTGGAGTTCGAGCGTCCGTTGGTGCGCATTGAGCGAGAGATTGCCGAGCTGGAAGCTGCTCAGGCGGAGAGCAAGCGCGATCTATCCAAAGATATAGGGGAGCTTCGCGGCACCTTGGAGAGTTTGACCAGGCGTACTTACGCCAAGCTTTCTCCGTGGGAAACGGTTCTTGTTGCTCGGCATCCGAAGCGTCCGGTATTAACGGACTATATCAACGGATGTGTGAAAGATTTTTGCGAGTTGCACGGCGACCGTTGTTTTGGTGATGATTTGGCGGTGGTTACTGGTTTTGGTCGGATTGGTGGACAGAAGGTTATGCTGATCGGCCAAGAGAAGGGCAATGAGACGAAGGAGAAGATCCGCCGCAACTTTGGTTGTGCCCACCCGGAAGGCTATCGCAAAGCGTTGCGCACTATGAAGCTGGCAGAGAAGTTCAAGTTGCCGGTGGTTTGTGTGATTGATACGCAGGGTGCTTATCCCGGGGACAAGGCAGAAGAACGGGGTATCGCTCAATCGATCGCGGTGAACATGATGGAGATGTCCCGTTTGCGGGTTCCGATTGTTTGTGTGGTGATTGGTGAAGGGGGTAGCGGTGGAGCCATTGGTATCGGTGTGGGTGATAAGCTGGCCATGTTCGAGCACACCTATTACTCGGTAATTACTCCGGAAGGTTGTGCGGCCATTTTATACAAGAGCGCGACCCACGCGGACAAGGCGGCCAGATCACTGGGGCTTACGGCCAAGGATCTTAAGCGTTTTAACATTGTCGATGATATTTTGCCGGAGCCATTGGGAGGCGGGCATCGAGATCCAGAGGCCATGATAGCGACTCTTGAGAATTACGTGACTGAAAACCTGAGGGAGTTAAAGCGGGTTCGGGTGGATACCTTGCTGAACCGGCGTTATGAGAGGGTTCGCCATTTGGGTTGTTATTTTGAAAGCGCCAGCGGGCAGGCTTATTACGATGGGGCTTCGAGTTCGGGGCGTGGTGGTTCCAACGGTCGCGGCAATGGCCGGAGCAAAGGCAGAAATAATGGTCAAGGCAATGGCCGGTCGCGTTCCAGGAGCCGCAAGACCAGTGGGGCGAATAGCTCTAAGAAGTAGGTGGGAAAGCAAATTTAGATGTGCGTTCAATCCCTCTTATTTTATGCGAGAGGGATTTTTCATGCGCAGGAAAAAGCCCCATTCCTCAGCTCAATAGGATAAGGAATAACAGTGGTGGCTATATTATTTCCTGTTATTCTTTCGTGGAGGAAGCAGCGGTCTTCGTCGCCAACAGTTCGTTCGCTTTATCCAGCACCATGTCGGTAGTGATATAGGTCATGCAATGATGATGGTCGAGCGGACAGGTGCGTTTCATGCAGGGCTGGCAATCCAGGTTTACCATGACAAGGCGTTCCTCGGTGTAGTTGTTGGTTGTCCAGCGTGGATCGGTAGGACCGAAGATGGTTACCACCGGCGTGTCCATGGCCACGGCAAAGTGGCGCGGGCCGGTATCGTTGGTGATCAGAAGTTTCGAGCGTCGGATAAGGGCCTTGATTGCATTTAAGGGCAGGACGGGATTGTCGGTAACAGTGACAGGTTGCTGCATAGTGTCCGCCACTTTACGGGCGATGGATATTTCTTTCGGGCCGGGAGCGATGAAAACCCCGACGTTGTGTTGTTGAACCAGTTGGTCGGCTACTTCAGCGAACCGTTCGGGCAGCCAGCATTTGGCCGGTCCGTAGGAGGCTCCGACATTGAGAACGATATACGGTTTATTTTCATTGCCTGATTTTTTGAGCAACTGATCGACGGCGGCTTCGTCTTCCGGGGAGGTGTGCAGTTCGGGCAGCTCGGGGCACGAAGGGCAGCCCATATAGCGGGCGATGGTGTTGTAATAGCGGATCATGGAGCCGGGGATGTATTTGCCGTCTTTTTTATCAGGTAGTAGTTTGTCAGTCAGCAGCATGCCCCGTCCATCACGGTTGTACCCGACGCGCCAGCGGATACCTGCCAGCCGGGCCAGCATGGCAGAGCGGAAGGAGTTGGTCATCAAGATGGCGCAATCAAATTCCTTTTCCCGTAATTGTGCGGCCAAGCCGAGGAAGCTTTGTCGGCGTTTGACTTTATCCTTTTCCCTGGTGGGCCAATGAAATATTTCATTCGGCCAATCGCAGCCGGTGAAAAGATCCGTCAAGTGTTGGCGGAGCAGGTAGGCGATGTGTGCCTCAGGAAATTGTTTGCGCAGACTTTTCAAAGCCGGTGTAGCCATTACCACATCGCCCACCCATTGCGGCAGGACGACGAGGATGCGTCCGGGTTTTTCGCGGGTGATGATTTCATCCTGGCGGGATCCGTTCGGGCCGGTATCCGCCCCTTTGTTTTGCTCACTGATTTCATGCGACATGGCGGTATTCTAAGTCGAAGATCGCCATGTTACAAACAAGGCCTGTTCTTTTATTTTTAAAGTTTGTTGGATTATTGCGTTTTGTTGACCGTGACAAGATTGTTGTGGCCTGATAGGCTAATGATGGATGTTAATTGGTCAACTTTGCATTTTTTTGGATAGAAGGAGAACGTTTGATGTCCGACGGATCGCAGGCTCATACTGGTGGGGAGAGGCTACAAAAGCATTACGCGCATGGTGGCTCGCAGTGGACGCGGCGGAAGTTTATCAACGCCGCAGTGGCTGGTGCGGGAGCCATGGCTTTAACCGGCAAAAGCCAAGCGGCTGAAAAGGGTAAAATGCCCAAGTATGGCCAATCGCTGACGCCCAAGCCCGGGCGGAGGATTCTCGGTGCGAACGACAGGATCCTGATGGGCATTATCGGTTCGGGGAACATGGGCCGCTATCATATCCGCAGCATGTCTCCGCGTGATGACGTGGAGTTCGTGGCGGTGTGTGACATTTACGATGGCAACCGGGCGCGGGGTATTAAGCAGGCGGGCAGCAATCCCAAGCCGTTCAAACACCATGAAAAGATGCTGGAGATGAAGGATATCGATGGGGTGGTGGTGGCTTCCCCAGATCATTGGCACATGCGGCATCTGGTCGATTCCGTGATGGCGGGCAAGGACGTTTATTGCGAGAAGCCGCTTTCGCATTCCATTCCCGAGGGAGTGAACATGGTTCGCCAGGTTCGACGCACCGATCGGGTAGTGCAGGTGGGTATGCAGCGGCGCAGCACGCCTTCGGTGATCGAGGCTAAGAAGATCGTGGACAGCGGATTTCTGGGCGAGGTCAGCCTAGTGCGGGCTTGGTGGTATTGGAATCTGCAGGGTTTGCCCGACACGATGAAGCTGAACGGCGATCTGGACTGGGAGCGTTTTCAGCTTCCATTACCGCCGAACAAGCGGTATCCGATGAATCCTGTGAAGTGGGCCTATTGGCGGTATTTCTGGGAATATTCCGGAGGGAATATGACCGACCAGGGAACCCATTTAATCGACGTTATCCAATGGTTCCTGAATGACAGCAAACCGCCCAAGGCGGCCCAGGAGCACGGGGCTGCTTATCAGCTCAACGGGTATGAGACGCCGGACACATTCTGTGCGGTATTTGAATATCCGAAGTTCATGGCCACCTGGACGCTGACGTACACGAACAGCTGGCATGATGCGTGGGGAATTGTCTTTCACGGTAGAAAGGGCACTCTCGAGCTGGACGACCAGGGAGCCCGGTTTTACAAAGAGAAGTGGCCCAGTGACTGGCGGAAGAATCCGCCCGAGTTGGTGCACGAGATCAAGGGGAACCTGCGGGTGGACAAGCATGAAGCCAATTTCTTTGATTGCATGCGGACCCGCAAGGAGCCGAATTGTCCCATCGAGATCGGGCACCAGGCGGTGTCGGCGTTGCATCTGGCCAATGCCGCACACCATGCCAAGTCCCGGGCGGAATTGGCGGCGGACGGTAAGACCATCAAGGTTTAATCTGCGGCGCGGAGTGCGTCCATGAACATTGTTATTGCAGGCGCAGGTGAGGTGGGCCGGCACGCGGCCATGGTTTTGGCTGAGGCCAATCACCAGATTACGCTCATCGACATCGATGCCGCCAGGTTGGAGGACTTGGTGGAGACGATCGATGCCCGGACCATGGTGGGTTCGGCAACCTGCGCGGAGGAGTTGCTTGAGGCGGGGGTGGATCGTTGTGATCTTTTCGTGGCGGCTACCAATGCGGATGAGATCAACTTGTTGTCCGCCAGTGTCGCCAAGGGGATAGGGGCGGCCAAGACGGTAGCCCGGGTTCATCACAGTGCTTATCACACCGGTCGGGGGCTTGATTATGCCCGGTATTTGAACATCGATCAGTTGGTGTGTCCCGAGTATTTGACTTCGTTATCCATTGTTGGAGTATTGCGTGACCCGGCGGTTCAGGCCGTCGAACATTTCGCCCGTGGCAAGATTGTAATGGAGCGGGTGGAAGTGAGTGATCGGGCGCAAGTGCTGGGTACGCCGCTGAAATCCCTTTCTTTGCCGGCGGGTTTTCGGATCGGGACAGTGACCCGAGAGGGACGGGCTTTTGTTCCATCGGGGGAGACAAAGTTGGAGGTTGGCGATCAACTGACCCTGGTGGGAACCACTGATGTTTTCGACAAGGTGCTGCCGAAGTTTCGCCGGGGTGAATTGCGTCGTCGCAATATTGTGATCATGGGTGGTTCTTCCACCAGTGTTTGGCTGGCGCGGGTCTTGGATGTGCGTGCGTTCAGAATTCGCCTGTATGTGACCGATCGGGCTCGGGCGGAGGAATTGGCGGAGAAGCTCAGCCACGCGACGGTAATCCAGGATGATCCGACTGATCCTGATACTTTTGCCGAAGATCGCCTGGCGGATGCTGATGCTTTTGTGGCTGCCACTACTGATGATGAGACTAATGTTTTGGCCGCCTTGCAGGCGCGGCATCTTGGCGTGGCCCGCAATCTGGCGGTGATCAATCGTCCGACTTTTCATCACCTGATTGAAAATCTTGGGATTGATCACGTGTTCAGTCCGCGGATAGCGGCGGCGAGGGAGATTCAGCGATTCGCCACGCAAAAGGCGGTGCAACAGACGGCCCGCCTTGACGAACACGGGACCAGCATTTTCAGTATTCAAGTCGGCAGTCGGGCGCGGGCTGCCGGTGTATCTTTGAAGGATCTGCCGCTTCCTGCGGGTTGTGTATTGGTGGCTGTTCAACGTGGAGAGGATGTGCACGTTCCCGGTCCCAATGATCGGATTGCTCCTGGAGATACGCTGGTAGCGATTGCTCATGAGGGTTTGGTTCGCCAGTTGAATGTGCTTTTCTCCTGAAATAGAGGCTCATGCGTTACGGCTTTGTCATTCAGGAACTGGGGATACTTCTTCTGTTGTTGAGCGGGGCGATGGTTCCCTCGGCGGCGTGGTCAGCATACGACTACTTGGCGTATGGTCAACAAATGCCCGGTGAAAGCGAGGCGTTTTTGGCTTTGCTGGCCAGCGCTTTGATTGGGGTTGTCTGCGGTTTACCTTTATTTCTCAAGGGGCGTATCAAGAATACACAACTGGGCCGGAAAGAGGCTTTGCTGTTGGTCGCATTAGCCTGGGTGGTGGGGGCGGCTTTGTCAGCGTTGCCCTTCCGGATGTGGGCTTTTATTCATGATTTTTCCGATGGGCGGGATCCTGCATTCAGCCAGTTCGTGAACTGTTATTTTGAGGCCATGAGCGGTCTGACCACGACCGGGGCCTCTATTTTGAATAACGTGGAAAGCATTCCCCGCAGCCTGTTGTTCTGGCGGGCGTTTACGCATTGGATCGGGGGATTGGGGATCGTGGTTTTGTTCGTGGCGGTCCTGCCCATTCTTGGGGTGGGTGGTAAGCGATTGTTTCGGTTTGAGGCTCCGGGGCCGAAGAAGGAGGGGGTTCGGCCGAGGATTCGCGCCGCCGCCCAAGTGCTCTGGATGATTTATCTCGGGATTACCGTGGCGGAGGTGTTGGCCTTGCGTGTGGCGGGGGTCGGCTGGTTTGATTCGCTTACGCATGCTTTTGCCACTTTGGCGACGGGGGGATTCAGTACGTATAACGGCAGCATATCCGCGCTGGGTGGTTGGTCGGTGCAGTTAATCATCATCCTTTTTATGTTTATGGCTGGGGTGAATTTTGGTCTGTATGATGCGGTGGTGTCGGGCCGATGGCGGGAATTGTTTCGCAATCCGGAATTACGTGCCTATGTCGGTTCTATTGCAGCGGCTACTGCGGTGATTACCCTATTGACGTATGGACACCAGATTATTCTGACAACGGAGGGATCGGTGTCGGGTTTTTGGGGTAGGCTTCGGCATTGCCTTTTTACGGTTGTTTCGATCCATACCACGACCGGTTTTTGCACGGCGGATTTCGATCTGTGGTCTTTTCCGGTCCAGGCGATTTTGTTGTTGTTAATGTTTGTAGGTGGGTGTGGGGGGTCGACCGGCGGGGGGGTCAAGGTGATGCGTTTCGTCATGCTGGCCAAGATTTTGCGGGCGGAATTGGAGACTATTTTTCGTCCTCACGTGGTCAGGACGGTCCGAGTTGGACAGGCGATTGTGGACCCACCCATGCGCAGCGGTGTTCTGATTTATTTTCTGCTTATCGGGTTGATCGTGATTGTTTCCACCGGTCTGTTTATCTGGATCGAGACGCCCGAGAAGCTGGATAGTGATTCCTGGGATGCGGCAACGACCGCTTTTTCGGCGGTGGTCGCCAATTTGAACAATATCGGTCCCGGCCTGGATCGGGTAGGGGCGACGATGAATTATTCCTGGTTGAAGCCGGGGACCAAAGCCCTGTTGTGTGTCCTGATGGCTATGGGCCGGCTTGAACTTTATGCCTTTCTGGTACTTATGGTTCCCGGCTTTTGGCGTGAAGAATAAGGAATGGTTGGTTTTTAGGGCTGTTTGGTGTCTTAATTCAGTATTTCGACTTTTCTCCTGCTGGAGCAGCCTTTCGCCTTGTATTGAATTGAAGGTTTAATTATTAGCAAAATGGCCATTAAAAAAACCTGGCCGAAAAAAGATAGACAAGGGGGGGTTGTCTATCTGTGTGGAGAACGGCCAGGTTTAGTGCGATTTTTTTAAGTTGAGAGAACCAACCCCGCTCGACAGTCCCTATCCGCTTGGAATTCTTACCCAAGGGAGAATTGTTGCCTGTCAATAAAAAGATTCGGTGAGCCAACCTCCGTATTTATCGTAAGTCCAGTAAAACCAGCCTACAAGAGTTAAAGAAGATTAATTCAACTTCAAGTATATATGTATTGTTTGTGCTCATTATGCAAATATTATCGGCCATGTCAAGGGGAAATATACTTTTATTGGCGGTTCTTGCCTATTTTTTCTGTAATAATTAATCAGTGGCTTTTTCGGGGAGAGGCAATGGAGAGGGGATTTGAGGCCTGTCGATGAGAGTGCCCCAGTGATGAGTTGTTTGATCTGCGGTAGATGTTTTTATCGGGGTTGCTCTTTTTTGTGGGTGAGTGGGGGCATAAGCCCTGTTTTCGGGATAATCGCGATTAATCAATAGTGCTTGTAAAGCTATAAAAAAGCAGGGTTCTTCTTCTGTTCAGGATACCATTATTCAATAAATTGCTATAAGAGACGGTCTTGCCGTGGTTTGAGTTTTTGCCCGATACGGGTAGAAATTGGCATTTAGATGCAAAAAGAGAGGCGCTAAAAAAACCGGCGAGCTTAGGACGCTCGCCGGTTTTGTTTCCTTTTGGGGATGTTAAAGCCTTACGGATAAATCAGAGTATCCGTATCGGCCAACGGGGCACAGGTCCCAGCAGTGTAGGGTTCATCAGGCCGATGACCACGGACCCGGTTGTCCCAGAGGTTGGGCGAGGTACTATTGATGTAATCAATCTCGGGTCCTTCCCAGGCAGTGTAGATGTTGTCATTTCCGATTCCCACCGCGGGAGTTCCGACCCAAGTGACGGAACTATCGGCATACATCACGTTCTGGCCTTCACCATTGCTGAGACCGCCATGGTTGGGCGAATTGTAATTTTGCCAATCTTCGGGACTTGAAGTACTGTCCAGCTGGTCCAAGTCTTTGGCATAGCTGGGAGTCAAGCCGCCATCAAGTTCCGCACCGAAGGGGCCTTTGTCGGCGACCAAGGGCATATCTTGAGCCAAGTTGGTACTTGGACGTCCGTAAAGGCCGTAAGGTACCTGGTAGCCGTAGCTGCACTGATTCCATGCTTCCTGCGGGGATTTTCTGTCATTTTCCTGATAGTTTGACATTCCACCACTGGGGGGAGTGGCTGTTTCATCACCAATGCCGAAATCCCAATACTGCTGGGGGTTGTCATCCGGGTTCTTCTCGTCGTTACTGGAGGGGCACACAAAGGAACCCGGCTGGGAACCGCCGATACGGATCAGGGTCCACAGGTTACGCGAAGTGGAAAGATGTAAGTAGCCGTCAAAGGGATCGTCATACACGCTTGAACCGTTGCTGGCAGCGTAAGGATTGTTGGGGTCACCCATATTTTCCTCTGCCATGAATCCCCGTCCCGGTCCTTGGCCGTCCTTATCATCACAACCCATGACACCGACGTAGGTGGTGAAAGATGGCAGGATGTCTCCGGATTCCACGTGAAGAGTTGTGGTTCCATCATCGCTAGTCTGCTGGAATTTGGGAACCGGGAAAGCCTGGTTATTCCGGGCCTCATTGGCGTAGGTGTGTAGACCAGTGGCGATTCCGTGCAGATTGGCCGCACAAACCGTCCGGTTGGACAGCTCCCGTGCCCGGGCCAAACTGGGCAGCAGGATCGAAATGAGCAGAGCAATAATTGCCACGACAACCAGCAGTTCGATCAGGGTAAATCCTGACCGACGCCGGCCTTGCCACATTAAACGTTTACCTCTCATGATTAACCTCCCGTGCGTTGAGCACAAATGTGCCGGCGAACGGCCGAGCAAAAGCGTGCTGCGCAGTACAAGTGAACAAAAGTAGGACATATACAAGAATTAGTGCCAGCCACAAGGGACAATTCTGGCCGTTGGGCTGAAATATTCACTTGGCCTGTCGCCAGCCACACCTCCGTTTCAACCGAAGCCGACGACTTCCTCAGATTTTAATGTCTGAAGAAGTCAACCTGGTAATCTTTCGTCGGTCCGACATTCCGTATCGGTCCGACCATTCCGAAAGCGGCACTTTCCAGCCAACCTCTCCAAAGGAAACCGATCTTTGCAATCCGAAGCGGCCATGCCTTTTGCGACAGGCTATGCTCCGGAAGAACAAATCATCTTTGTCAGGCCTTCGCCGAGCCATCCTCGGCTTTTATTTGCTACTTTCGCGGTTCCTTCAGTCTGCGTGATGCAAACTGAAAGACCGATAAATCCGCATCGCTGACAGCGAAGAGCCGTGCTTGACCGGTTATTCGCGATTTCCAGGACCACCGAAGTGGTTGGCATTTAAGGTATGGATCACCGCTCTCTCTGTACAAAAACGATCGGGTAATCCATCAAAAGGTTGGCTACGGGCAGGTATGAAAAGAGGATATAATACTCGTATGAAAATAAAATAACGGTTGGCCCATTGGCCAGTATATAAATTCGAAAAATATAAACTTATGACAACAAGCGAAAGACTCCTGCTCGCCGCCTGAATATCTCCGTAACCATGAGCTTCATTAGAACCTCACATCTGTTTTCTGTCAATAAAAATCCGGGTAAAAATCATATTCAAATTTTCGTAACCTCTTAATATCGAAGGATTTTTACAAAAACTTAATAAAGCGATGCTTTTAAGCAGAAACCGAATTTTTTAGACTCATTTCTAATTTCCGTACACTTTATTTTATTTCTGTCCTGAAGAGATATCCAATAGGGAAACTCTTTATTTTTATGACGGTGGATGAGGATTTATTAAATTATTTATTCAAAAAGAGGGGGCAGGAATACCTTTGCGGTGGTTGACGGTGTTTGAATGGGGGAATTTCACAATTCGCAAATCAGGCCTTTCGTCCGAAAATATCTGGATTTACAATACGTTGGAAAGGTAAAAGCGCCTTGACCGAGCGGGGGATGGATGTATATTTACTTGGGAAATAGAATTGGTTTATGCATGTTCTTGTTGACGGATTCAATCTACTGCGTGGCATCCAGCATTGGGGACCTGTTGATTCGGTAGGACAACTTCGCCTTTGCCAGATGTTGAGTCGATGGGCGCAAGTCAAAAAGAAGGAAGTGACCATTATTTTTGATGGTCCAACGCCTCCCAGCGGATATGCAGAGCAGCTTCAGCAGACGGGAATTGATGTTCGCCACAGTGGAGTCAAGCACAGCGCGGATGATGTCATCATTGCGGAGATCAAGTGTTGCTCGAATCCGAGACAATTGACAGTGGTTAGTTCTGATCGTCAGATTCGGGCAGCGGCACGTCGTCGTCGTTGCGAAGATATAAAAGCAGAAGATTTTTTTGGACAGTTGTGGGAGACGCTGCAGCGGGCAGAAGCCAGGGAGGAGACGCTCGCAGAACCCGAAGAAAAGCGAAAGGGATTGAGCGAGGAGGAAACCCGGTGGTGGTTACGCGAGTTTCGACTGACGGATGAAGATGACGACCGTATTGAAGGCATGTCAGAATAAAAGATCCGGACGGACGGTTTGATCACACCGTCAAAAGGATTTTTCAAGATAAAGAAAAAGGCCTATTGGTTGAAGCAGGGGAAAGGCATGGAGGAAGAAATGACCATGTCCGCGCAGACCAATAGTGGGCGTCCGAGTCAAGCTCGGCGCAGTTACTATAAGCAGGCAACCTCGCCGCGCGCGTGGTTACCTTGGTATTCTCGCTCGAAGGAGGAAGAGAAAAGGCAGTGCACCCGGCGCAGTTTGCGATGTGAGATTGCTTTGACGGATGAACAAATGGACGAGGGTGGTGAAGTCCAGTCTATTCCGGGTGAATGCATGAATTTTTCAGAGGGCGGTCTTTATGCGATTGTGCCTATTGGTTTCGGAGTCGCGATAGGCCAGTTTTATAATTTTCATTTGAAGATTGGAGAATGTGGTCCGGAGCCCGGTCTGCGTCACGTTGTCCGACAGCCGGGTGTGATCACTCGGACTGAGTTATTGCTGGGCGAAGACGGCAAGCCGGACCGGGTAGGCATCGCGGTGAGGTTCAGAGGGTATCGCAGTGGGACCGTGCCCATGCCTCGACTCTATTCCGTGTAGGCGAGGTCGTATTCCGGTCTGATAGGTGAGCAAAGTATCAGTATTCTTTGATTACAATCTTGTAATGGCTGTGCATCATTTTTAATGTCAGCTGTTCATTTCCTTGTTTTTATTAATACCCTTCCTTGAAGATATCCTTTCCGGTTCAAGAGTGCACATTTCTATGATCTTTGTGGGTTCGGTGATATTTGCTCTTGTTTTAGGTGCATAATATCGGTCTGCATATCATGGTAGCCGGGTTGTGGTCACGTCCAGAAGATTGACTTTCCGGTTGTCTTGCGCGCTTGAACAAAAGCGGACCTTGTCGCCAACTTTTCTGCTTGACCTTTAAACCATTGCTCTGTCGTCAGATAGGGGATTTTTGGAAAAAAATCGCCGGAAAAATTTGGCTTGGGAGATTTATATCTTACCTTTTGCACGTGTCACGGATTTGAACAGCAAAAGGGGATCAGCAATGGCTATCAGAATTCACGACAACTCAAACATGTATCGTTTGCTGAACGTCTTCAACCAATTGGAGATGCAACGGGCGACGGCGTACACCCGGCTGTCCACGGGGATGCGAATCAACTCTGCGTCGGATGATCCGGCCGGCTTGATCGCGGTGAACTCGCTGGAGTCGGAATTATCCTCGGTGGAGACGGCCATCGATAATAACCAGCGGACCAATTCCATGCTGGACGTGGCCGACGGGGCTTTGACCGAGGTAAATTCATTACTTTCGGATATTGAAGGGCTGGCGGCCGAATGTGAAGGTGATTCGTTGTCCGCGTCTGAAAAGGCCGCCAACCAAGCCCAGATCGACTCCGCCTTGGAATCAATCGACCGTATTTTGAACACGGCGACCTTTAATGGAGAAAAGATATTTGGTGGTGCCAACCAGATTGCCGCTTCGCTTTCTGCGGCGGACGCGGCAGACTTGAAGGACGTGCGGGTTTACAGTCGCAATCCTGACCAGACGGATGTTTCCCTTACTGTTAATGTCACGGCGGCCGCCACTCGAGCGTCAACCTCGGGGACTTCCATCGCCAACATTACGGAGAATTTGAGCGCTGAGACCACGCTGACTATAGGTGGGAAAGACGGTACAGCCACGGTGACGGTGGCTTCCGGTTCCAGTCTGGACGATATGATCAGCACCATTAACCAGTCCAAGGGGACGACCGGGGTCAGCGCAACCAAGTCTGGGACCGAGTTGGTGATGACCTCTGTGGATTATGGTTCGGATGCTTTTATTACCGTCAATGCCTTATCCGGGGACAACGACGTGGTGGGGACCGCCCAGACGGGTAAGCTTGAAGGGGAAGACGCCACCGTGACAGTCAACGGGCAGAACGCCCAGACTGATGGAACGGAGATTTATTACAGCGGGGGCGGGATCAGTTTGTCCGCCAACCTGGCGAGTAATACTACGGGTACACGAACGGTAACGGTTAAGAGTGGAGGGGCCACTTTCCAACTGGGGGCTGATTCAAGCACCCGGGCCACCATCAGCTTGAACGGGATGAGCACTGCTTCGCTGGGGCGATCGGATCTGGGATATTTATCCGACTTGAAAAGCGGTGGGTCAGCCGACGTGGCCAGTGATCCCTCTCAAGCGGTGACCATTGTGAAAAAGGCGATTGACCAGATGGCCTCTGAGGCGGCAAGGGTCGGTGGCTTCCAGCGATACCAAGTGGAATCTTCCATTAATACCCTTGGGGTTCAGCGGGTAAGTTTGAGCTCGGCGATCAGTGTGATTCGCGACGCGGATATGGCTGAAGAGACCGCTCAACTGGAGCGGACCAATCTTCTCGCGAATGCCGCCTCTTCACTGTTATCCATGGTCAACGCGGATCAACAAAACATGCTGTCCTTGCTGATGTCCTGATGAGAGAAGCAAGTTTCTTTCGGAAACGGGCTATTGGCAAGTGGTATCTGGATTTATGGAGAGGCTGGTGTTGGGGTGCTTTCGGAGGGGTAGCCTAAAGCGGCGGTTTCGGCCGCCGCCAGACAACTGTCACTGGGGAATTGCGGGGAGCAACCTCAGGAGTCAATAAAGGGGAGACCCGGGGTCGGACGGCCACTACCAGCCGTCCGGCCTTGTACTTTTTTGTTTCGGCCTGTTCTTTTTCTCTCAAGGCCGTGGCCGGAATTTTCTTTGCTTTGGTCAGCCCATTTAATTTGCGGATATTTCATGCTCGCCCAGGAAAGCTGTTTGAGTTAGACTAGCCGACATGTGGTCCTATATCCAATTATTACGTCCCCGGCAATGGATAAAGAATGTTTTTGTTCTGGCGGCGCTGGTGTTCAGTAATAGCCTGCATGATCCGCAGAAGGTGCGTTTGTCGTTATTGGCTTTTTTTGCTTTTTGCCTGGTCTCGTCGGCGGGTTATATCTTCAATGACATTTTGGATCGGGAACGTGATCGGCTGCATCCGGGAAAGAAAGACCGGCCAATCGCCAAAGGAGTGGTAGGGATATTCGAGGCTGGCGTGTTTTCCGTAGTTCTGGCGATAGGGGCAGGTGTGCTTTCGGTTTTTCTGTTGCCTCAGGCGTTTGCCTCGACTGTCGGTTTGTACCTGGTGCTGGTGATTATGTATTCCACCTTTTTGAAGCACCTGATGCTGCTGGATGTGATTAGTATTGCTATTCTTTTTGTATTGCGGGCATTGGGTGGTGCCTTGGCCATTGAAGTGGAGGTTTCGTCGTGGCTTTTGGTTTGTACCTTTATGCTCTGTTTGTTTTTGGGATTTGGTAAGCGGCGTTGCGAAATTGCTAAGCTGGCCAACTCAAATAATATGCATGAACACCGGAAGACCCTGCCTGGCTATACGCCGGAGTTGTTGAATCACCTGCTGAGCACTTCCGGGGGGATCGCGGTGTTGACGTTCCTGTTGTATACCACCGACACATCTTACGAGGCGGCCTTTGCGAATAAGGTCCACTTGGTATATACCCTGCCGATGGTGGTTTACGGGGTATTTCGCTATGCCATGCTGATTGAGATGGGCAAAGCAACCGGGCCCACGGACCTGATCGTGAATGACCGTCCCTTTATGATTAACCTTCTGCTGTGGTTTGTTGCAGTGGTGGTCATCTTATATGGTGGTTTTTGATCAGGTAATATAACATTTCTGATGATCCAAGATTGCTTGGGTTTAATAGAAATCAAAAATAACTTTATCAGGGGTTTGACTGGATTTTTAGTGAAGCTAAAATTAAACAGAAGATTAGCTTGGCATTTTGCAGGCCGCTAACATTATTTTCATATCAAGTATAATAAATTAACAGTCACTTGCCTTTTCCTGTGAAAAATGAAGGCAGTGTCAAGTGAGGGAATGGTGGCAACACTTTTTGTACTTCAAGGTCCTGATAAAGGGCGCGCGTTTCGCGCGTTGAACGGCGGTTCGGTGACGATCGGTCGGGAGAGTGAGGCTGTGCCTTTATCCGACCGGACTATTTCTCGCCGCCATGCTGAAATTCGTCTGGAAGATGAGGCTTGGTACATTGAAGATTTGAAAAGTGCCAATGGCACATATGTCAACGGGGTGCGTCTCAGCGAGCCGGTGCGGCTTAAACATGGGGATCAGATTAAATTGGGGGCCACGCTGCTGGTTTATGG
>CAZMVS010000436.1:0-17434 GCA_964569525.1 uncultured Planctomycetales bacterium | reverse complement strand
CAAGCACATAGAAATATTAAATTAAAGAAATTGCTAAATTCCAATGTGTAGATCCGGTAGAAATTCTCAACACCTTTGTTTATTATATTGAGCGCTTATCAACACCTTTGTATAGGGAGATTGTTCGATGAACAAAGATCATTCGCCAAACCACCAACTGAACCGCCAGGACCTTCAATCGATCCTAAACAGCCTGAACGAAGGTATTATCACCTTGAATGACGAAGGCACGGTCATCGACATCAATCAGCCGGCTTGCGAAATCCTGCAAATTGACAAGGGAAAAGCTGTTCAGGAAGGTTGCGTCTGCTTGCTGGGGAATGATTTATGCGATCCGGGGTCTGAATTGCGTTTGGCTATTCGGGAACGTCGTCCGCTGCACCATCAGGAAGTGGAAATCACCACGCCAAATGGAGATCGCAAAGTCATCACCTTAAAAGCAGCGGTTCTTAGAGATCAAGACGGCCAGGCACGGGGGGGAGTGGTCGTGTTCCAGGATATTACGGAAATGGCATCTCTGCGTAAGAACCTACGCGAACGTTATCAGCTGCACAACATCGTGGGCAAAAGCAAAGCCATGCAAAATGTTTTTCAACTGCTGGAAGAAGTCGCTGACGCCGAGGCCAATGTTCTCATCGAAGGGGAAAGCGGTACGGGCAAGGAATTGATCGCCCGGGCTTGTCATCGGCTCAGTTCGCGAGCCACTGGGCCTTTTGTGGCGGTGAATTGCTCGGCGTTATCAGAAAATCTCTTGGAAAGCGAATTGTTCGGTCACGTTCGCGGATCATTCACGGGAGCCACCCACGACAAGAAAGGCCGCTTTGAGCTGGCCCATGGAGGGACTATTTTTCTGGATGAAATCGGGGAACTCTCCACCAAAGTACAGGTCAAGCTACTGCGTGTTTTGCAGGAGCGATCTATTGAGCGGGTCGGCGATGATAAACAGATTCCGGTCGATATCCGGGTTATAACGGCCACACATCAATCGCTCAATGAGTTAGTATCTCACGGTCGCTTTCGCCACGATCTTTATTACCGTCTGCGGGTTGTTCCTTTCTCGCTGCCGCCATTGCGTGAACGGCGGGACGATATCCCCCTGCTCGCCCAACATTTCGTGGAGAAATTCCGGGAGCGCACCGGACGATCCATCCAGGGAGTTGATGAAAGTGCTCTCAGCTTAATGCTTGACTACAATTGGCCGGGAAATGTTCGTGAAATGGAAAATGCGATTGAGTACGCCTTTATTAAAGCGCGCCGGGGATTGATCCGGCCTGTACATCTGCCCCCGGAGCTATTGAATTGCCCGCTGGTCAAATCTGTGAGCCATGTACCAACAGTCTCACGGCAAACTCGCCGCTCCGACATTACCCGGGACAAATTGGAACAAGCCTTAACGCGTAGCGGCTGGAACATTGCCAAGACAGCCCGCCAATTAGGTACCACCCGAAATACGATCTACAAACGTATAGAAGAATTCGGACTTGCGACACCGAATATATGAAAGTCGGGGAAAGCTTAGACAGGTTCGCCACACCCGGGGATAACGTCGCCCTATTTGTTTTCCCGGCTGGAGATATATTCATGGATTTTTGCGGCAGTGTTTTTGCCGTCGCCCATAGCCAGGATCACGGTAGCAGCCCCGCGAACGATATCGCCACCGGCAAATACGCCGGGGATACTGGTCATGTTGTTTTCATCCACCAGCAAATACCCTTTGCGGTCCACTTTTAGTTCTGGCGTGGTTTGGGTCAATAATGGGTTGGCCCGCACGCCGATGGCTTCGATAAAAATATCGCAGGGGATTTCAAATTCTGAACCCTCGATGGGTATCGGGCGGCGCCGGCCGGAATCGTCGGGTTCACCAAGTTCCATGCGGATACAACGAACCGCCCGCACGTTACCGGTTTCGTCACCAAGAACTTCCACAGGATTGACCAGCAATTGTAGATCGATGCCTTCCTCCTCGGCATGTTTGACCTCTTCGACCCGGGCGGGCATCTGTTCCCGGGCCCGGCGATAAACGAGGGTAGCCTTTCCGGCACCCATGCGCTTGGCGGTGCGCACCGCATCCATGGCGGTATTCCCTCCACCAACCACGACCGCTCGCTTGGCGGGCAATACAGGGGTGTCAGCCTCGGGAAATTGAAAAGCTTTCATCAGGTTCACACGGGTTAAAAATTCATTGGCGGAATAGACGCCTTTCAAGTTTTCTCCGGGAATCCCCTGAAAAATAGGTAACCCGGCGCCATTAGCAATGAAAACCGCCTCGAAACCTTCTTCATCCAACAGTTCACGGACCGTATAAGTGGCCCCGATCACCACGTCACATTCAATCTTCACTCCCCAGTCGCGAAGTTTCTGCACTTCTTTGCGCACGATTCCCTTGGGCAGACGAAACTCGGGGATGCCGTAAACCAATACCCCGCCCGGTTCGTGGAGGGCCTCATAAACAGTAACTTCGTATCCCCGCTTGGCCAGTTCACCGGCACAAGTCAGTCCGGCCGGTCCGGAACCAACAATAGCAATCTTATGTCCGTTGGATTTGGGGCGATCATGCCGGCCGTCCCAGTTTTCCCTGGCCCAGTCAGCCACGAAACGTTCCAAATACCCGACCGCAACCGCGGTGCTTTTATTGCAGCGTACGCAAAGGGCTTCGCACTGGGTCTCCTGCGGACACACCCGCCCGGTAATGGCCGGCAGAACGTTGGACTCGTATAAAATACTGGCCGCCTTGGGCAGATCATTCTCCGCCAGGGCCCCGATAAAACCCGGTATATTGACGCCCACCGGGCAACCGGCAATGCACTTGGCGTTCTTGCACTGCAGGCAGCGTTGAGCCTCGGTCAATGCGGCTTGCAGTTCCATTCCCAGATTAACTTCCTGGAAATTTTTATTGCGAACCGAAGGGTCCTGTTCCGGCATCTTCTGCCGGGGGATTTTCATACGTTCGCCGGCTTTCATTATCAATATCCTTTTACGACAAGGTAAAACTCACTGAATCAATCTTTCTCCCGGGCGGCCTTTTCGACGGCTTCGGTCAACCGGCAACGATGCTCTCCATGCTCCAACCGGCTCATCGCTTCCTTTTCCTGCTGCCGATAAGCGGTCAACCGATCCGCCAGTTCCTTAAAGTCCACCTGATGGGCGTCAAATTCCGGGCCGTCCACACACGCGAATTTCATTTGGCCGTCAACCATCACCCGACACCCGCCGCACATGCCGGTGCCGTCCACCATAATGGGATTCAACGACGCGATGGTATGAATGTCAGCCGAGCGAGTCAGCTCCGCCACCGCTTTCATCATGGGTACCGGCCCGGCGGTGATGACAGCATGAACCGGATCAGACTCATCAGCGATCAATTCGCTGAGCTTGTCGGTAACAAATCCGTGGAAACCGTAGCTGCCGTCATCAGTACAGGGATAAACGGCATCGCAAACCTGCCCGAGTTCCTCTTCCAGGATAACGTACGGTTTGCTACGTCCGCCGATCACCGCGGAGACCTTATTGCCGATACGCCTCAGCGCGGACGCCTGGGGATAAATGACGGCCGTCCCCACACCTCCACCGACCAAAACCAAGTGTCCGAATTTTTCGATCTCCGTAGGCTTGCCCAAAGGACCGACCACGTCGAGGACATCTTCACCCACCTTCAGGGCACATAACCGCTGCGTGGTAGCCCCAACCTGCTGAATGACCAGGGTGATGGTCCCCGCGTCGGCGTCGGAGTCGGCAATGGTCAAGGGTATGCGTTCCCCGCCTTCAACCGCCCGTACGATCACAAAGTGTCCGGGCTGATGGCGCCGGGCGACCCGGGGGGCCTCAACCACCATCATGCGGACACCTTCCGCTAACCATTTTGCATCTTTAATGCGAAATCCGGGCATTAACCAAAACCTTTCACTTGCTGAACGGAGGGATGCTCATAAACCCAAAACAGCAAACTTCTATAATGATTCCTCCGTGTAACACCTCATTCTACTATAGTTTATCTTGGATTCGAATTCACTCGCCCGGCTCATAAGAACCCGCCAGAAATACCACAGGGAGGTATTCAAAAAGCCGTGCTTATATCATCTTTAAAGTATCAGTCATCGCTTCTTTTCCCGGCTTTCCTCCGTGGCTGACGTAACCATATATCTCAATCTTGGCAAAGGGATGAATCTCAAGAAATGTGCTTCAATCCTCACAACCAAGATCGCTTTGTACACCGAGAGCATTATTATCAGCCTTCAACCGAATAAACCTTCATATTAGTTAGCGTTTATCCGCCAAGCAAGGCAAGTAATGCGCAAAATCATCTCTCTGAATTGTAATTAGTAGCTTTTCTAATATTCGATTCCAAAAACTGAGAGTCCTTGACAAAATAGAGATAAAATCATTTCCCAAGTATTTCCGTAAGTGCGAAAGCACCCCACAATTAAGTAACATTCAGTTATAATTGGGTACGGGTATAGTACGTTACGATCCGGCCGAATCTCCGAAAAAGGAGCGCGCGACACAATGGCGGATGTACCGACCACAGGAATCAAGGATCTGGACCATGTCCTGCGAACCATTCTCCCGGGGGACAACATCGTCTGGCAAATCGATTCGTTATCCGATTACCAGCCGTTCGTGGAACCCTTTTACCAGAAGGCCATGGAAACGGGGAAACAGGTTATTTACTTCCGTTTCGCCGAGCATCCGCCCCTGCTTTCCAGGCAGCAGGGCGTGGAAATTTATGAGCTTAATCCCTGGGACGGGTTCGAAAAATTCATTCGCAAAATTCATGAGGTCATTGATCGGGTTCGCAATCGGGGCATCTACATATTCGATTGCCTGTCCGACCTGACCGCGGATTGGTACAGCGACCGGATGTTGGGCAATTTTTTTCGCCTGATCTGTCCGTACGTTTATGACGTGGAAGGGCTGGCTTACTTCGCCATGCTGCGCAATTACCACTCCTTTAACGCCTGTTCGACCATTGCCGAAACCACGCAGATCCTAATTGACGTATTTCACTTCAAGAACAAAGTGTACCTCCACCCGGTAAAGGTTCAGCGTCGCCAATCGCCCACCATGTACATGCCGCACGTATGGGACGACAACACCATTCGGCCTATCACGGACAGCACGACCATCGCCGAGATATTGGCTTCCAAGCCGTACATGGGCTCTCTGGCGGCACGCAGCAGGCCGGGGGTATGGGACCGAAATTTTCTTCAGGCAGAGCAAATTCTGGAACTAGATAAAAAACAAGAATTGCCCCCCGAGAGAACGAAGGAACAGGTACGCCGATTACTGCGTATGTTAGTTACCCGCAACGAGCAGATGTTGCGCATGGCGGAAGATTATATCAGCCTGGAAGATTTAATCCGCATCTGGCAGCGGACCATCGGGACGGGCCTGATCGGGGGTAAGTCAACCGGTGTTCTATTGGCCCGGGCGATTCTCAAAAAAGCCGATCCCCGATGGAAAACACTCCTTGAAGAACATGATTCGTTTTTTATCGGCTCCGACGTGTTTTACACCTACCTGGTACAAAATGGTTGCTGGTGGCTGAGACAGAAGCAACAGGACTCGTCAAATTTTCTGGAAGGCGCGGAGGAGGCCCGGCGGCGAATATTAATGGGCCACTTTTCCAAGGGTGTGCGTCGCAACTTCGCGGATATGTTGGACCATTTCGGCCAATTTCCCATCATCGTGCGCTCGAGCAGTCTGCTGGAAGATGCGTTCGGGAATTCTTTCGCGGGCAAGTACCAAAGCGTGTTCTGCGTCAACCAGGGTTCACGCGAGGAGCGTCTGGAAGCCCTCATGGACGCGGTCAAGTCCATCTACGCCAGCACCATGAGCGAGCAGGCGTTAAAGTACCGTTCGCGTCGGGGTCTGCTGGAACATGACGAGCAAATGTCTTTGCTGGTGCAACGAGTTTCCGGCTGCATGTACGACGATCTGTATTATCCCCAGGCGGCGGGCGTAGGGCTGTCTTACAATCCGTACGTTTGGGACGAAGAGATCGATCCGAAGGCCGGGGTGTTGCGGCTGGTGTTCGGGCTGGGAACCCGAGCAGTGGACCGGACCGATGACGATTACACCCGGGTGGTGGCCTTGAATGCCCCGCATAAGCGGCCTGAAGCTGACGTGGACCAGATTCGCCGCTATACACAACGCAAGGTCGATCTGTTGGACACGACCGCCAACCAGCTTCTTTCCATCGACTTTCCCGATGTAGCCTTGCGGAGCACGGAATTGCCGCTTCATGTTTTCGCCTCCCCGGATGAAGAATTAAATCGCCTTATGGCTGAGACCGGCAAAAGCAGCGTTTCCTCGTACATCCTCACCTTCGACAAGCTTTTGTCGGAAACGCCCTTCGTCGAAGACATGCGCAACATGCTCCAGACACTGGAAGATGCTTACCGCTGCCCGGTCGATACGGAATTCACGGTGAACTTTCTGCCCGATCAAACCTACAAGATCAACCTGGTGCAATGCCGACCGATGCAGGTCAGCACCGCCACCAACAAGGCGGAAGAACTTCCCGCCACGATCAAGGATGAAGACATGATCTTTATGACCCACGGGGCGGTGGTCGGCCAAAGCAGGACCAAGCGCGTCGATCGGCTGATCTACATTGATCCGGACCGATACGGCCAATTACCGATCAATGATCGTTATGCCGTGGCCCGGCTGATCGGTCGGCTCATGCACAACGAAATGATGGCCGGCTCGAAAAACATCATGCTGCTCGGCCCGGGACGATGGGGAACCACTATGCCCTCGTTGGGAATCCCCGTTTCGTATGCGGAGATCAACAAGGTCTCTTTCCTCTGCGAAATTGTTTCCATGCACGAGGAGCTGGTGCCGGACGTGTCCCTTGGTACACACTTTTTCAATGAACTGGTGGAAGGAGATATTCTTTACCTGGCCCTGTTTCCAAACCGCGAGCGCAACCGCCTGAACGAGGACTTTTTCAAGAACATGCCCAATCGCCTGGAGCAACTTTTCCCGGAGGCCGCCAAACGCAGTGACATTATTCACGTGCTGGCGGCCGAAGACGTGTCCGACGGCAGAGAAATTCATCTCAATGCCAACAACGTCAAACAGGAAGTGGTCTGCTATCTGCAATAGTTACAGATCGCTTGGTTGGCTACCCGTTAACAAAAAACGGCCCCGCGAGCTATTGCCTTACGCAATGCCCCGGGGCCGATTTTTTCTTACACTTGTTCTCAAATTGTCGGATCAGACGACGCCCTGCTCCAACATGGAATCCGCCACTTTCTGGAAGCCGGCGATATTCGCACCGAGAACGTAGTTCGTCGGCTGATCATATTCCTTGGCGGTGGTAGAAACGGCTGTATGGATAGCCTTCATGATATCCTGCAAACGTTCATCCACTTCTTCACGGGTCCAAGTGATGTGCTGCGAATTCTGCGACATCTCCAAACCGGAGACCGCCACGCCACCCGCATTGGCGGCTTTGCCCGGGCCGTACATGATCTTGTTCTGCAGGAAGATATCCACACCATCCGGCTCGGTAGGCATGTTCGCCCCCTCGGAAACCAATTTGCAGCCGTTCTCGACCAGCGTTTTCGCTTCGCTCGCACTGATTTCGTTCTGCGTGGCAGAGGGGAAGGCACAATCGCATTTGATACTCCAAGGTCGCTGCCCTTCCATGTACTTCGCGCCGGGGAATTTACCCGCATATTCCTTAATGCGGCCGCGACGGATGTTCTTCAATTCCATCACGAAAGCCAGCTTTTCCGCGTCAATCCCTTCCGGATCATGGACCGTGCCGCCCGAATCAGAAAGCGACACACACTTGGCGCCCAATTGGTTCAGCTTCTCCAACGTGTACTGGGCCACGTTCCCTGAACCGGAAATAGT
Organism: uncultured Planctomycetales bacterium; assembly: GCA_964569525.1. Taxonomy (GTDB): domain Bacteria; phylum Planctomycetota; class Phycisphaerae; order UBA1845; family PWPN01; genus JAAYCU01. Next base: position 9,568 of record CAZMVS010000436.1, on the reverse strand, counting down.
GCATGTCTTGCCTTCCAGGGAATTGCCGTTGGCCGTCATCATCTCCTGGGCAAAATACACTGAACCGTAACCGGTCGCCTCCGGACGAATCAACGAACCACCCCAATTCAGGCTCTTGCCGGTGAGCACGCCGGTGAATTCATTACGCATCCGCTTGTATTGCCCAAACAGGTAACCGATCTCCCTGCCACCAACGCCAATGTCACCGGCAGGTACGTCGGTATCCGGACCAATGTGTCGGCTCAACTCGGTCATGAAGGACTGGCAGAAGCGCATGACCTCAGCATCGGACTTACCTTTGGGATTAAAGTCTGAACCACCCTTGCCGCCACCCATAGGCAGAGTGGTCAGCGAGTTTTTCAGAATCTGCTCAAAACCCAGGAATTTCAGGATGCTCAGGTTCACCGTGGGATGGAAACGCAAGCCGCCCTTGTAAGGTCCGATCGCGCTGTTGAACTCCACGCGATAACCGCGATTGACATGGATTTTCCCTTTGTCATCCATCCAGGGAACGCGAAACATGATAACCCGTTCGGGCTCCACGAAGCGTTCAAGAACGGCGCATTTCTGATAATGGGGTTTACGTTCCAGGACGGGACGTAAGGAATCCAAAACCTCATTCACCGCCTGATGAAACTCCGGCTGACCGGGATGGTTTTGTACAACTTGGTTCATTACCTCTTTTGCGTAGGCCATCTTTGTGTTTTCCTCTGTGCTTGGTGTCTGTGTTTACTTCGCACCCACCAACCTGCAGGCATTATGATGTTCAGGAATACCCCATCGTCGGCAGGCTCCTTTCCATTAGGTTTAGTTAATGATATACTGATAATGGGTAAGGTGAGCAAGGTCTAAAAGAGCATAAAAAACCTTATTTTTGGCCGAAAACAGCAGGACTAATCGATTGAATTAGTTTATCTAATCCAAAGGCCGTCATGAACATCTCGAACTTCAAATTATTCTGTGATGTCGTACGTTACAAAAGTTTCTCCCGGGGAGCGGCCATCAACGGCATTACCCAGTCGGCGGCGAGCCAAACCATCAACAACCTGGAACGTGAAATAGGCGCCCAACTGATTGATCGAAGGAAACGCCCTTTCATTCTCACCGCCGAGGGGGAAATTTATTACCAGGGATTATGTGAAATTCTTCATCAATACGAGACCATCAAAGCCAACATCGAAAACCTGCGCAACAATGTCTCCGGAACCGTCAAGGTGGCCGCTATTTACTCCGTGGGACTACACGACATGAATGAGGTCATGCAACGGTTCATGACGCTTTATCCGAAAGCCAGGGTATGCCTGGAATATCACCTGCCCTCCAAAATCTATAACGCTGTTTTGAACGAAGAAGTTGATATGGGCATTGTGTCCTATCCCGTGGAGAACAATGATCTCAGCATCATTCCCTTACGCACTGAAAAAATGGTTTTGGCCTGCCACCCGGACCATCACCTGGCCCGACACAAAACTGTGTCTCCAGATCAATTGGATAATGAAGATTTTGTGTCGTTCGATCGCGAACTGGCCATCGCCCGCGAGCTGGAACGCTTCTTTAGAAAACAACATATCTCCGTGCGTAAAATCATGGAATTCGACAACGTGGAAACGATTAAGCAAGCGGTGGAGATCGGAGCCGGCCTGACCATCCTCCCCGAACCCACGATCCGCCGCGATGTCCAGCGGGGCACGCTAGCTGCCATCCCCCTGGAAAACTGCAACCTGCGGAGGCCTATCGGCATCATTTACCAACACCGCAAAGTATTCACCCCCGCCATAACCCGCTTCATCGAACTGCTCCAAGGGAAAAAATCCGCCGACCAACTGAATCTGGCGACCGCCGACCAACACTGAAAAACACCAAAATAATGTAATTCTGAAATGAAGCCGGATCACGGCCCACATCGTGTATAAAAATTCGTTTCCCGTCCTTACCCATCCTCATGGGTTTACCTGATGCAGTAATCCGAAATGCCCGTTTCAAAATACCTTATGAAGCATGATAAGAAATAACTAATACTCGGCTGATGCATAATCAGTAATTTATGTTTGACCGGCTATCAAGCGACCGATATATTCGAAATTGTTGACTTGAATACATGGAGCTAAGCCGCTTGTCGACCTTTTTTATCCGACGAGCTTATGTTAACTGAGAGGTGAAAATTTTTATTAGCCAACTTAATAATTGAGGTCTCTTAAAAGCATCTCTATATCGGTTTAGATCAAGAATCATGAATAATCCGCTGGTGTTAACCATGGAGCCTATTTCCTGATCCATACTCGGCCGGCCACGAGGGGAAGCCCAATGACTCAAGTGACTTATAATCAAAGGATCGAATCGCTCCAGCAGCAATGTCGACACCTGGCCACTTATGTCCGCCGGGAAACGGACGATCCGGAAATTCGCGGCCTGCAGCATAAGCTTGTAGGAAAATTCTCGCCAACAGACTTTGATTCCAAACATGCTATCTGCCTGGTCGCTCGCAACGGCAAAGGTCTTGAAGGCGCGGTCACCATCAAGCGAGTCGCCTACGAAGATGGGATGGAAGTCGCCTATGACGGACGTGATAACTACATTAACAAAATTGAATTCCTAGCCACCATGCAACAGGGCTCGTCACGACTGGCCGCCGCCTTGGCCGCTCAGGCTATGCTGCACGTTGGGGGAACTCAATTGTTCCTGGCGGAGGTGGATAACACGAAAGCCGCCAAGGTGTTCGAGTACTTGGAATTTTCCCGTATCTGCAAGGCGGCGGGCAAAATCCGGTATGGCTACTTGCTAACGGACCACGCGTGGAGCCCGCCGATCCGCCGGCCGCAAATTCATGGCGATCGCGAACATTACCTCAACCGATTACCGTTTGAAGAACAGCAATACTATAACCGCTTACAAGAACAATCCGGGTTCGATATAACCCGACTAGTCACCGAGCAATGGACAACCTACCAGCGATACGGCAATCACTTTTTCATTATGGTTACTTTCGGAGAATTGGCGGATACCGGCCAGGCGGCTCTCAAAACTGATCTCTTCGATTTGGCGGACGGTGGACACGTCGGCTATGCAGACGTGGTTGTTTCTCACGAATCAGATTATGCCCTTCAGGATAATGCGGTAACAAGTTTTCGTTCGGCAATACCTTCGAGCGCAACCAACTTCCTTCAATCCTTCCCCCCGCTTCGGCTGGGGTTGGCCAATGAAATCAGGACCGGGTGGCCTCATCGTGAAGGTATCTGCGTACAACTTCATTACCGCCGGGCGGGCATCGGTCAAACACTGGAACGAATCACCGGTGATGTTTGCAAATTGGTTTTTCCTGGAATTGATCGTCTGGGCGTTATTTTTCCGCTGCACAACTTGAAAGCCTACGAATTTCATCTCCAGTGTGCCGCCCACATCGTACATGATCCGCTTTACTGCCTGGCCTACCACCTGAACGATATAAACCGGCCCCTTATCGCCATCCGCTATGGCCTATAAGGAGCCGATCCATTTCTTCGTCATCTCGTTATTTTCATGGTTGATCGGTAAACATATCTTACGGACCAACCGCGAAATGCTGAACGACTTCCGTTTCGCTTAAAGCCCGGTCATAAATCGCCAGCCTGTGGAACTCGCCGAGCCAGGGCCGGTCGCCGGTCAATTCATTAGCCAGCCCGAAATGGAATCCATCATCCCAATTAGAAAGCGACCCGGCAACGGTATCTGCAGTCACTGCCTCACCGTTCAGGTAAATGACGGCTTGCCCGTCGGCGTCGCGCGTGTACACCACGTGGGTTAGCGCCGGGCTAAGTGTACCTCTTTCGGTTGAAACCGAAGGGGTACCGTTCGTACTCGTAGCCGTTGTTCGCAACCGAACGTCATAACGATCATCGCCGGCGTTGGCTACGCCCTGGCCGAGGGTAAAGTTGCGCAGGTATGGATTCGCCGACAGGGTTACAATGCGGGCCGGTCCGTTCTGCATGGCATTGGCTGGGGCTATCCAAACTTCGATGGTCAACGCCTCGCTGATCTGAATTGCTTCAATCACCTTGACGGCTGCCGTGCTGGAAGCAATTGTCGTTGAATCCACCACCGATAATCCACCTCCGGAAAGCCAACTCACCGCGGACGGATCCGCAATCCTCAAATCCAACGGATCCCCGTTGCCCGATGTATCATGTAGCGTATCACCTTGGCCTTCATCAAACTCATATTGCACGATCAAACCCGTTGGCAGGGGAGGCGGCGGAGGTGGAGGAACAATGCCTCCATCAACGCCTGCCAAGTAGTTCTGTTCAACCTCGGCAGCACTCAAAGCCCGATCAAAGATAGCCACCAGGTGAAACTCACCCAACCATGGCCGATCACCGGTCAGCTCATTGGCCAAACCTAATCCAAAACCGTCCTCCCAATTGGAAAGAGAACCACCGACAGTATCCGAAGTCGCCGGTTCACCATCCAGGTAGATCGTGACTGCACCGGCGGCATTACGGGTATATACTACATGGGTAAGGTTAACGCTTAACGTGCCTCGTGCCGTGGAAACCGAGGGGATCCCGCTGTCACTCGTTTCCGTGGTCCGCAAACGAACGTCATAACGATCACCACCGGCAAAGGCCACACCTTGACCAAGCGTGAAATTGCGGGCATGCGGATCCGCCGAAAGGGTCACGATTCGAGCCGGTCCATCTTGCGTGGTATTGGCAGGACTTACCCAGGCTTCGACCGTGATGGCGTTACTCGCTTTGACCGCATTGATAACCTTGGTGGCCGCACCTGCTGAGGCAATCACCGTGGAACTCTCCACAACCAAGCCGCCGTCAGGCAGCCAATCCACCGCGGAAGTATTACTGATGGTCAAGTCAAGTGGCGTACCTACCCCGGATACATCCTGCACCGTGCTCCCGCCACCTTCCATGAAGGCGTACAACACCACTTGCCCATCGGTGACGCGACCAACACCTGCTTCGGTTACGTTCAGCGTAGCGGCATCGCTTTGCACGCTGCCCGCCGGGTTCGACACCACACAGCGAACCATCATCCCGTCATTGGCCATTTGCACGTTTTCCATCGTATAGTGATCATCCGTTTCGCCGGCGATATCCTCCCAAGAATCGATTTGCCATTGCCGCCACTGGTAAGACAAGTCCATTCCGGAGGCGACAACGGTAAACGTTGCATCATCCCCTTCTGTTACCGTCTTATCCTGGGGATGTTGGGTGATCACCGGGGGCTCGGGCTCTCCCGGTTCGCCGGTCGGGCCGGCCAGGAAGTTCTGTTCAACTTCCGGCCCGCTCAAGGCCCGATCAAAAATAGCCACCAAATACAACTCACCAAGCCAGGGCCGATCCCCGGTCAATTCGTTGGCCAAACCGAGTTTGAATCCGCTATCCCAGTTGGAAAGTGTTCCGCCGACAGTGCCCGTGGTCACCGGTTCACCATCGAGGTAAATCGTGACCGCGCCGGCGGCATTGCGGGTGTAAACCACGTGGGTCAGGGATGCGCTCAGCGTACCCCGGTCCGTGGAAACCGAGGGAATCCCGTTTGTAGTCGTTGTCGTTGTACGCAACCGAAAGTCATAACGATCAGATCCCGCGTTGGCTACACCCTGACCAAGTGTGACGTTACGCACGTACGGATCGCCCGACAAGGTCACAATGCGGGCCGGTCCGTTTTGCGTAGTATTGGCCGGCGTCAGCCATGCCTCGATGGTCAACGCATTGCCGGCCTTGAGGGCGTCAGTCAACTTCGTAGCCGGCGATGACGAGTCGATCAGCGCGGAATCATCAACAGACAATCCGCCACTCGGCAACCAGTTCACCGCGGCGGGATTATGAATGGTCAGATTCATCGGCGTACCAACACCGCTGACATCTTGAATCGTGGTACCGCTGCCTTCCATAAAAGTATAGAGCACTACCTGGCCAGATGTGACTCGCCCCGAGGGCTCGCCATGAAGGATTTCGAAGCAGGCATTATCCACACTACCGTCAACGGCCGTGTAGTTCTTATAGGCAGGCCAGATGGGGCCGGTGAAATACTTGGCATTGGGCTGTTCATCAGGATCAAGCAAATCGGTATCCGCAATAGATCCACTGGCTACGACCGCACCGGGATTGCCCGCACCGTCCAGCGCCGTCAGCGTCACGTTGACCGCAAAAGAAGTCGCCGATAGTTTTGTAAACGCGGCCCGCAAACGATACCAGGCATTGGCGTTGAGGACAGGCAGATCCACAATTGACGGTCGCCCCAAGTCGTCCCCGTCTGCGTAAACATCCCAGTAGCCCTCGATGTTGTACCCACTGCCGCCTAGATCCAACTGCACACCACAGATATAGTCGGAAGAGGTGCTGGTGTCCGAAGTCATCCAGCCGACACGATCATCGTCAAGATGCCCGCTGCCATCAGTCTGGAAATCCATCTGCAGATTAATGCCCAAAAAGTTCGGATCGTTCCAGTCAAATGGTTGCGCAGTCCAGGTAAAGATGGCGGACGCGGGGGCCAATCCTACGGAGCCGGCCACTCCGATACCAGTGCTCGCCACGGGCCCGTTCCCGCCGTCGAACCAGTCGGGATGGCTGCCCACGTTGTAGCCCGCGAATCCCGACTCGAAATCCTCGCACGTGCCCACCACGGGCGGCTGTTCCGGCGTGACCTCGCAGGCAACGGACGTGTAATCGGATTCCCCAACCACGTTGATCGCCCGAACACGATAACAATACTCGCTTTCAGCGATCAGGCCGGTATCAGCATACGTCGTCGTGTTCGCCCCAACAGTATCCAACAGCGTAAATGGCCCGCCGGATCCATCGGTCGATCGCTCGATCTCAAAACCGGACTCGTTGTTCGCGTTGTCCGTCCATTCCAAATTGATTTGTGCATACGAAATGACCGTCGCGGACAGATCTGACGGCGCTTCCGGCGGTTCCGTTGGTGCCTCACCGCCCATGGTCCATTCTTCAATCAAGCCAAACGGATACCCTGTGGTCGAGTAATAAACTTTGTAGGTAACGCTGTCTCCTTCAATAAGCACATACGTGATACTGGCACCATCCTGACCACTCAAGTTGCGCAGGGCCGCCGAGGTAACCTGATGCATGTTACCAAGCAGCGGATAGTCAGCGGATGTGAAGTGATCGTAATAATGAGTATGCCCGCAAAACAGGGTAAGTACGTTGTTGTTATCCAACGTGGCGACAAAGGCGTCTCTATTGGCCGGATACTGATCGAGCGAATCGCCCACGTGCCGATCGTCCGGATAGGCCGGATCATGGACAAAGGCAAAATTATGGGTTTGACCGGACGAGACAAGATCAGCATTAATCCAATCGCGCAAGGCCTCGGGAATATCGCCGTCAGCTGCATAATCCGCACCGGCGTTCGTCGTCCCATCCCAATAGCAATTAATGGAAACGAAATGCGCATTGCCATAATCCCAGGAGTACGTGCTATTGACACTTCCCGCCGGACCGTAATCAACGATAAACGGCAGCGAGGGGATCATCGTGTCACGCAGATAAAAGAAGTTAGCGATGTCATCGCTAATCTCGTGGTTACCGATAACCGGATACCACAGAAAACCGGTACCAAGCACAAGGTCGATACTGTCTTGCGTTTGCCACCAATGAGGGAAGTCCCCCACAATCACCATGAATTCCGGCGCCGGCATGGCTGGTGTGGGATTATCAAGCCACTCGCTGATCTGCTGTAAATTGTTCTCTACGTTTGCCTGGTAACTGCTGGTATGTGGATCGCTGACCACCACAAAAGCAAACCGCTCAATAACCTCAAAGCAGGTATTGTCCGCCGTCCCTTCCACGGCATCGTAGTTCTTATACACCGGCCACATCGTGTCGGCCGTGAAATACGCGGGATTCGGTATCTCATTGTCCGTCGTATTGGGCAACAGATCCGTGTCCGGAATGGAACCGCCGGCGACCACTCCCACCGGATCACCTGCCGCATCCAACTCGGTCAGTTCCACGTCGATACGGGCTGACGTAGCGGTCAACTTGGTGAATTCCGCCCGCAGCCGATACCAGGTATTCCCCGACAGCGCGGGCAGATCGACAATGCTGGTGCGGCCACCATTGTCGCCAAAAGTATCCCCATCCCAGTAACATTCGATGTTCCCTCCTGCCCCGGTGCCGTCGGGATCCATCTGCACACCAAAAATGTTATCGCTGGAATCGTCGGTGTCGGAAATCGACCAGCCCAGACGGTCGTCATCGAATGTCCCCACAGCGTCCGTCTGATAGTCCATCTGGAAAACGACACCCGTCAAAGCCGGATCATTCCAGCTGAAAGGTTTCGCCACCCAGGTAAACGCCCGGTCCCCGTTGGTCAAGCCGATCGAACCGTTGACCCCGATACCCGCCTGCACCAGCGGACCCGAATTAGCGTCATCGTAAAACCAGTCATCATGGGTTCGAAGCTCCTCGCCCAACGTATAGCCCGTCTCGAAATCCTCGCATACTCCTGCCGGCGCCTGCTCCTGAATAAACGTCGCCGTCACCTCCATGTCACCGGTGATCGTCAGGTCCGCCGGATTGTCGGTTCCGGTAAGGTCTCCCGACCAACCGTTGAACAACCAGCCGGAATCCGCCACGGCCGTCAACTGCACCACGTCGTTCAGATCATACAGAGCTTGATCAGGATCCTTGGTCACCTGGCCGCCACCGACCACGTTGACGGTCAACGTATGTTGGTCCGGGCCGGCAGTAACAATCTCGAAGCACGTGTTATCCGCATAGCCGGCAGTACCGGTGTGATTCTTGTACGCAGGCCATAACGTGTTCTCGAAATAGGCCGGATCCGGCGCATCTCCGCCGAGTGTGCTGGTATCAACAATCTCCCCGCTGGCGATAAGCTGATCCGGGTCACCGGCTCCGTCCAATGACCAGACCTCCGCATATACATTGGCCGAACTGTCGGTCAGCTTCGTGAACTCGGCCCGAAGACGATACCAGGCATTGGCCGCCAACGGTGCGCCGTCCAGATCAGCCATCTCGGGCCGCTTGTCCTCGTCAACGTTGATAATGTGATCCCAGTAACCTTCCAGCCGAAGGTGACCACTCGCGTTATCCAACTGCACCCCGAAGATATAGTCGGAGCTGGTACTGCTGTCCGAAATCATCCAGCCGACACGATCATCATCAAATTCCCCACTGCCATCGGTCTGGAAGTCCATTTGCACATCGACGCCACCCACGGTCGGATCGGTCCAGGTAAACGGTTTAGCCGTCCAGGTGAATATCTGGCTTGCATTGGTCAATCCGACGGAGCCGACCACGCCAATCCCTGCCTGAATCGTGGGCCCCGCCCCGCCGGCGAACCAGTCGGCATGATTGTCGATCACCGAACCTAGCGGGTAGCCTGTCTCAAAGTCTTCACACCCACTCGGCGTGGCAGTGAAGACTTCAAAGCAGGTATTGTCGGCCGCTCCATCGGTGTTGTTATAATTCTTGTAAACCGGCCACATCGTGCCGGCCGTGAAATACGCGGGGTTCGGTATCTCGTTACCCGAAGTATTGGGCAACAGGTCCGTGTCCGGAATGGAACCGCCGGCGACCACTCCCACCGGATT
>CAZMVS010000435.1:0-13807 GCA_964569525.1 uncultured Planctomycetales bacterium | reverse complement strand
ATCGAGCCGGGATAGATCGGCTTGCTCAAATCGGGATTGCTGCTCAAATAACGCCGCGCGGAACCAATAACCAATTTACGGAAGCCGTCCTTGGTCTCCCCATCCTCAAGTTGCACATAACGCCGATAACATAGGTTCGCCATCATGGCATCGACGGCAGCCCCGTAACCGGTCACCCAATGTTTCGTATAAGGATCATCCCGCCAATCTTCGCGCAACTTCAAGGTATGCACGTCCACGATATTCACAAATCCCCGCCCGTCGGGGCTTAAATCATGCGGACACTTCAGATAAATACGATCCGATTTGCGAGCCCGTTCCATCATCTTCTGGGCCAGTGGTTCAGGAAAACTCGGCGCGCTGTCCGTCAAATCAATCGCCAACCCAAGACTGCTCGGCGGCCAGGCCAAATGACGAATCTCCCAATTGGTACAACTGCGCATCGCCCCGCTCAGCTTGGAACTGTTCCGGTTGAACATATCAATCAACGTATTAACCGCCTTGGGATACACCGGGTCTTTCGTTTCTCGATAGGCCTTGGCCCAGGCCACGATATAAAATCCACCGTGGCGAGGAAATTCCCACTCCCCTTCCGGTCCGTGCTTCGACCAACTGGCATGACGCGAAAACTCGCCCGTCTCATGATCGTAAATCTGATGATCCCACAGCCCGCGGGCACATTTCAAAACCGCATCCGGCGTCAGCTCATAACAACGATCCCACAACACCCAAGGTCGAAGAAACTCGTGCGGGCCGTCGTGCATGCCCCCGCGCATCGCGTCAGCCTTCAAATCCCACCAGGCATGTTCGCCCCAGGCCATCAAACCTGTCCCAGGACTCTGACACGTTTCGAAGAAGTATTTCAAGGTCTTATCCGCTTCTTCAGCGTACCGCTTTTCACCGGTGATTTCGCTGAGGGCGTACATGATCTGGTAAAGATTCTGATCCTGCATGGGATTGGCAGCAGTCAAACAACGGTCGATACTGCGCACCCCGGGGATCTTTTCAAACTCGCCGATGGTCATGGTCTTTCGATCCAATGCCGCGGCAAACAGCGGGGAATGGACTTCACCGTACACATCCCGCCCGTCTTCGATCATGGCGTCAGCATACCCTTTGACCAGGGACAAATAGTCAGGTTGTTGATTGTTGTCGTTATCGTTTTCCGCAAACGCTGTCGGAGAAAACACAAAAAAACTAATCGCCATAGCCGTGGCGAAAAACATGTGCAAACGTTTCATTTGAATACCCCCCATGGGTTTATAAGAACATGAGTCATCTAATGAAAACAATGTTACCATTTTCCGCTCAACAATGGCAAAAAAGAAGGCGGGATTCAACCCGCCTTGTGCCTTGCTTATTATTTCATCGCCTTGGCCCCGATGTCCCGGCGGCAATAAGCACCGTCGAATTTGATCTTATCGACCGCGGCATAACAGCGATCCGACGCCGCTTTCAAATCATCGCCCAAGGCGGTAACACCCAAAACGCGCCCGCCGGCGGTAACCACGTTGCCTCGAGCTTTGCTAGTGCCGGCATGAAAAACAACCACGTCATCCATAGCGTTGGCGTCTTCCAGCCCGGTAATGATCTTGCCTTTTTCATACGAATCGGGGTAACCGCCGGAAGCCATCACTACGCAGATCGATGGGCGGGAATCCCATTCCAGTTGCATGGTGTCCAATTTGCCATCAACTACTGCGTCACACACTTCCAACAGATCGGACTTAAGCCGCATCAACAAAGGCTGAGCTTCCGGATCACCGAAACGGCAATTGAATTCCAGCACCTTCGGCCCGCCATGGGTAAGCATCAAACCAGCATACAACACGCCCTTGTAGGTGATTTTCTCCGAGCGCAGAGCATCGACGATGGGCACAAGTATTTCGGTTTCGATTTCCTGCATCATACGATCGTCCACCAACGGCACCGGCGTGTAGGCACCCATGCCTCCAGTGTTCGGCCCGGTGTCCCCTTCGCCGATGGGCTTGTGGTCCTGGGAACTTTCCATGACGTAAATGGTCTGCCCATCAACCAAGGCAAGGATACTGACCTCGGGACCGGACAAGCGTTCTTCCACAAGAACACGATCACCGGCCGACCCGAATATCTTCTTTTCCATAATGTTTTCCAAGGCAATCAGCCCCGTGGCGGGATCATCGCAAACGGAAACGCCTTTGCCCTTAGCCAGCCCGGCGGCTTTGATCACTACGCCACCTTCCCGACTGGCGATGTAAGAACGGGCGTCCTGGTAGTCGGTGAACACGCGGGCTTCGCCGGTGGGAATGGAACGGGAGCGCATCATCTTCTTGGCAAAAGCCTTGTCCCCTTCCAATTGCGCGGCCGCCTTGGTCGGCCCAAAAGCCCGAATGCCGATGGCGTTCAACTCATCGACCAGCCCATTACAGAGAGGGTCTTCCGGGCCGATGACGACCAAGTCGATTTTTTCCTTTTTAGCGAAATCGACCACCGCCGCCGTCTGATCGACCGGCAAGCTGACGTTTTCACCCAATTCAGCCATCCCCGGATTGCCGGGGGCACAAAACATTTTGCTCAACTTTGGCGACTGGGCAAACTTCCAGGCCATGGCATGTTCCCTGCCACCGCTTCCAATCAACAGTATCCTCATTTTCCATACTCACTTATAAATGAATCGAATCGGCAATCGCCGATGAATATCGCCCTTGATCCGAGGGTATCTGTATCCTGGATCAAGGGATTGATAATACGCAATTTCAGTGTATTCGGGAATTGTTATCGAAGCAGGCGGGCAAGTAAAGTACAGTTCACTGGTTCCAATGTTTATATGAACGCGAAATTGCGTTACGCCCCGCCCCGGTACCGGTCATTGGTTAAATTCCATTATCCCCATCATTGGGCAAACCGGACAAACAAAAACAACACCATTGCTGCTTTCATGGCTAAACCTCCGGGGATGAAAAGTATCTATAAATCTTTTTCGAGCAGGAGGAAGTTAAATTCAGGCAGCGGTAGCAACAATCATACTTCAACACTGAACCTTGAATAATTACTCCCGTATTCAGGATAGGAACACAAAGAACCGGTGAACATGTCGCCCGGGTTTTTGCAGGTGGCGAGATTTCGTCCTTTCGTTGTTTTTTCGAAATAATCGGACTTTATCGGCTGAAATGCCGATGCTATTGGCCACCGACATGGTTAATATATGGCCTTTATGATGCCCTGTAGAGGGGATCGGACTGTCTTGGCCGTTTGGTAAGTCATGGTCCGTGAGGGAGAACGATATCTCATGCAAACCAGCAGGAGCGTATCTACTGCGATGAGTGAAAGCAATCTTGAACAGCGTCGCCGATGGTTCCACTTTTTCCCCGAGGGGAGCCTTGAATTCGCCGTGGTCACCCGGACCCTTATGTTCCTGCTATTATTGATCATACTGGTGGTTCCTGCACGAATACGTTTCTATTCCATATTGATGTTTACGGCGGTGTTCTGGACGGACTACTTATTGAGTTTATGGTGGTCAATAGAGATTGCCACCGGCGTGGGAGATATATTGTCCAAACGGCGGGAATCATCCGCAGCCGGCAGCCGGCGGCGGATCATCACTGCGATGATTACGGCCCTGCCTTCCTTGTTGGTATTATTAATGGTCACGCCGTGGGCACGGTTAATTTTATCAAACCCTGATACGCGGGAAACGTTTATGGGCGTTTTGCTGCCCATCCTGGCGGTGGGATTAGTAATCAGCCTGATTTTCGGTTTGTGGGCGATGCGGCGGATTCAGATGGGACCGGGGTTCTGGAGTTTTCTGAGTTTGCTTCCGGTGGTGCACTGGTTTGCCTTACATCGGCTGATCAGTCGTTTTCACCAACGGCTAAGTCAACAAGCAGAGGATGAAGAACAGTCCCATGAATTATCCGCTCCGGGTATCGCTCTGGCCTTGGCTGACGTGACCTGGATATTAAGTGTCCTGCCTTGGTTGGTGGCCTTGGTTCTTGGGCTGGTGCGTGGTCAATGGCCGGCGGAGCTGCCTTTTGCGGTGGCTCCGATGTGTGGAACGGGAATGATCGGGCTTTTCCTGATCGCCAACCTGGCGGCGATGGAACATTTGCAAAAGTTATTCGTGGCCACGCTGCAGAAAACCTTCCCTTGAAAGAAATACAGGGCAATCAAACAGACTATCCGGCGGTGACAAGAGGAGCATGGCCGATTAAATTAATGTGTTGAAAAATCCGGGAATTACCATTGGTCATTACTAACCGGTATCTACGATAATACGTGCCGACATAACGGATGGAACGAATCGGCACACGGGAACTTTGGGAGCAACCGACATGCGACTTAGCGTAATTGGGACCGGCTACGTGGGATTAGTTACGGGGGCCTGCCTGGCGGACACGGGCAATGACGTCATTGGTTACGACAGCAATCCGCAAAAAATAGAGGCCTTAAACAGCGGACAATGCCCTATCTACGAACCGGAGCTAGGCGAGTTGCTCACCTTGAATTTTCAGGCGGGCCGCCTGCAGTTTATCACCGACCTGGAGAAGGCTGTTCACCATGCGCAAGTGATCTTTATCGCGGTAGGAACCCCGCCGCAGGAAGATGGTTCGCCTGATCTCAGTGCGATCTGGGCGGTGGGTGAACAGATTGCGGATCACCTGAACGAGTCCAAGGTTGTTGTGATTAAAAGCACGGTCTCGGTGGGCACCGGGGATCGCCTGGAAGCGCTGATCAACAAGCGGGCAAAGCATCGCGTTTCGGTGGTCAATAATCCGGAGTTTCTCAAGGAAGGGACCGCGGTGGATGATTTCCTTCGCCCGGATCGGGTGGTCATCGGGGCTTCGGATTTGGAGGCGGCGAATCTTATTCGGGAGTTGCACGAGCCGTTCGTCCGCAACCAGAGGCCGATCTACGTCATGCCGCGTAAAGCGGCGGAGATGACCAAATATGCAGCCAACGCGTATTTGTCCACGCGAATCAGTTTCATCAACCAGATCGCCTGTATCTGTGACAAATTGGGAATCGATGTCAACGACGTGCGCAAAGGAATCGGTTCGGACGCACGGATCGGGTTTCATTTTCTGTACCCCGGGCCGGGCTACGGGGGGAGCTGTTTTCCCAAGGACGTACAGGCTTTGGTGCATGTCGCCAAAGAAGCCGAGGTTGAGTCGGATCTTCTGGAAAGTGTGCATAACGTGAACGTGCGGCAACGGCTGATGCTTTATAAGAAGATTGCCGAACGTTTCGGTGAAGACCTTTCGGGACGGACGTTTGCGATCTGGGGGGTTTCGTTCAAGCCGAAGACGGATGATATTCGGGAAGCGCCGGCGGTATGCTTAATTGAAAAGCTGCTGGAGGCGGGAGCCACGATACGGGCCCACGATCCGGAAGCGTTGGAGAATCTTCGTCGGCAGTTCGGTAACGAGAAAATCAGCTATCACCAGAAATCATATGAAGCCCTCGAAGGGGCGGACGCGCTGGTGGTGGTAACGGAGTGGAACGAATTTCGTTCGCCGGATTTCGAGCGGATGCAAAAGAGTCTTCGTCATCCGATCATTTTCGACGGGCGCAACCTGTATTCACTGAACACCATGAAGCGGTTGAACTTTGAGTATTACTCCATCGGCCGACCGGCGGTGAATGCCGGGGAAGCATCAAAACAAACATCCAAGAGTGATAGCAAGATCGCCCTTTAAGACGGTCTCAGAATTTCAAGAACATCTTCTTCCAAAGGTTTCGGCGGGCTAAGCCCGCTCTACGGGTTTATAATGTTTTCTGAAATATCTGCTTGATTATTTTGAAGCGGGCTATTGCTACAGATAATACGGGTATTGCAAAATAGCAATTGATATAGAAAAAAACATCTAAAATGTATATTTGGGCGACGCTTACAGCTACAAAACACAAAAGAGCATAAACGACAATTAAGTAGACTGTTGATAACAAAGCAATCTCTGGGAGAAAAACAGGCCCATTGCAATTTGGACAGGCTGGATAAACTCTATTTTTCAAGTCGGAACCACATCGTTTGCAACTATATAATCGGTTTACATAAATTCCATTTGCGTGAATCGACTTTACATAAATGTAACATATAAACAAAGGCGTAAACGCGATACTATTACCAAACAACAATACATCCATTATTTCTACAGCAGAAGAATAATCCCGGGAAACTAGATTCGATAAAATAAATGTCGTTACTAAACTATAGATAATTCCACAGAGTATAGATCCGAGTTCAGTCCAATATTGCGAAACGGTTATTTTTCTCATCAGTTATCGAGTTCGGAAAGTTCTTCGAAAACATTCAGGTTTCGGCGGGCTGAGCCCGCCCTACCGATTGTCATTTACCACCCAACTAAAGCTATTTAATTAACTTGTAGCGACTCGTGACCGGGGATTTAAGATTTCTCCTTGCGAACAAAATGCCTTGACGGCATTTCGTTCTCCACTCGAAATGACATAGGTGCGGGATCGAAATGAAACTCATCGAAGGATTTGAGATTTTTCTCCCGGCGCGCCGGGAGCGAGATGACACGCACTTGTAAAACTACAAGATTTCTCGCTGCGCTCGAAATGACAGGGTGCGCTGGGAGAAATGACATTAATCCCGAAACCCGCTACAACGTTTATGAGAATGCTCTAATCCCTTACACATCACGGTTTATTCCTTTTCCTGTTTGTACAGTTCGGGGTACACAAATGGTTTTTCCATTTTGTTAGGCAGTTTGAATACGCGGCCTTGTTGGGTGCATAAATAGAGGTTATTTCCAGCTTTGTCAACACAAAAATTGTCAGACCAGAGGGCGTAGCAATCTTCATTGGCATCAAGGGGACGGATGACATGGTTGTGATTGTGTTTTGTTTCGGGAGTCAAGGTTGATCGAAACCAGGAGCGTCCGGCGTCACGGGACATCCACATGACCACTTGGCCGCCGGGCATGTTTTGCTGTTCGGCGGGTGAGGTGGGGGCGATTAATCGCCAACTGTTATTCGGCTCCAAAAACAGGGAGCCAGCGTCGCGGTTATGGTCCGAGGTAATCAGGCCGCTGACCCGCCAGTCGCGGAACCATCGCGCGGTGTACCACGTACGGCGGATTCTGCGGCCCTTGAACTCCGGGCCGAGGGCGGAGAGATATAAAATGACCGGGTTATCGTAGGCATCGAAGTTAAGATCTTTGATAAAGGCAACTCGTTTCATGGACTTATAGTCGCGGATCAAGGCGGGATTATCTTTTTTTCGCAAAGGCGGTTTCAGCATTTTCCCGTCGGGCGTTTGCCACGTTTGTCCGAAATCAAGGCTTTGGATGTAATATAGATTGGTGCGCAGGTCCTGCTGGTCTTTTTGAGGGGAATAGTTGAAGACCAGCCCCACGCAATTTTCGCCGGCGGCGGCATGGTAGAAATGGCCCTCACCCAGTTTGACCAACAATCGAGGCTCGCTCCATTGCAGGCCGTCGTGGGAAGAAGAGAGGTAAATACCTGTTGAATTATCATTGCCGGGGACGGAATGGAACAACAGGAAACCATTCTTCTTGTCGTAGATAACCTTGGGGTGAGCGAAGGTGGTTGTTTTGACTGGAAAGAAACCGGCATTACTAAATGGTAAAGCGCTTTTGTAAACGCGGGCCTGTTGTTTTTTATCGGAACCGACGAAGACCCATAGGTATTCACCCTTATCCAGTATAAAGTCGGCGGAAGTATCCGGTGTGATTTGACAGGAAGGATGAATCGGCCTGGGGCGGGCCAGTTTTTGTAATTGGTGGTCGTAAAAGGAAACCATCAAGACGGGTTGTTGGGAATTACCGGAATAACCACGGTAGAGAAAAAAAGTCCGTTCACGATTCGGGGCATAGGCGGCTTTTAAAATTGTGGGAGAAATGGTGAGTTTCTGCGATTTTTCTTTATCCTGCTGTGAGGCGGCGTCGGTTGGCGGGCAGTAGCCTAAATAGCCACTGGAGAGGACGTGCGTTTGGGCGAGAACTGGACGCTTGTGGGTAGCATTTGTAGCGGAGGGCTGTTCCGCAGCGGTCGCCGCCTGGGATAATACAAATCCGACACCTACAATTAACCACCAACGGCTCATATTAAACCTCCAAATGTGTGAGGGAAACATCAATTATTTGGCCACGGATAAATCGCATCCGAAAGCAGAATTCTTTAGAATAAAAGCGGCAAGCTCCTGTTGCAAAAAGTAACTTTTTTTTCGGCATGTTCGTTTACACAATATTTGCCTTTGTTGCCTTTCTCGACACCGCTTGTCAGGGTCAGAATAATCCCAAATTCGGCGTGGGCCAATACCTATGAACGTCAGGGTACGAAATCTTCAATCTGAGGATAATTACTGGAATAGCATCCGTGAAGCGGCGGCCTGCTTAGGTAACGGCGGATTGGTCGTGTTTCCAACCGAGACGGTGTACGGGCTGGCGGCCAAGGCGACTGATCGCGAGGCAATCGGCAGACTAAGAAAAGTTAAGCAGCGCCCGGTGGAGAAGCCTTTTACGGTGCATATCGGCTCACGATCGACAGTCGAGCGATTTATCCGGGAACCTTCGGGCCTGGAAAAGCGTTTTATTGAAAAGGCCTGGCCCGGACCGTTAACGCTTATTTTTACGGTGGAACACCCGGAGCAGGCAGCGGTTATTCAGGAGAGTTCGGCGGACCATATCGCAAGCATGTATCATGAAGGGACGATCGGGATCCGGTGTCCTGATGACCGTGTGGCGGCGGATTTGTTGAGTGAAATAAAGGTTCCCGTGGTGGCGGCGAGTGCGAATCCGGCTGGTGCAGGGGCCCCGGTGGAGGCTGATCAAGCGTTGGAGTTGCTTGGTGATCAGGCAGATTATGTGCTGGATAACGGGCCTACGCGATACCGCAAGGCGTCAACGATTGTTCGGATCAATGCGCACGAGTATGAAATTTTGCGTGAAGGTGTTTTGGATGAGAGGAGTATCAGCCGATTGGCCAAGTTAAATTTTCTTGTGATCTGTTCCGGGAACACCTGCCGCAGCCCGATGGCGGAGGGCTTGCTTTGTAGGCTATTAGCGGATAAATTAAATTGTCGGGAAAGTGAGCTAGCTGACAAAGGCTATTACGTTAAGTCGGCGGGTAGCGCGGCAATGTCGGGTTTACCGCCGTCGGAGGGGGCAGTTAAAGCCCTGCAGCAACGTGGTATAGATATCAGCGGGCATCGGTCTCAACCGGTAACAGTGGAAGAAATCAACCGTGCCGATTATATTTACACGATGACCTGGAGACATATTGAAGACATCGCCCGGATGGTTCCCAGCGCCCGGGGACGAACGAAATGCCTGAATGAGGCGGATATAGAAGATCCTATCGGTGGCAGCGACGAAGCTTATCGAGAATGTTCAGACCATATCGAGAAAGCGCTGTTCGATAGGTTAAAGGAGGTTGTGTTTTGAAAATAGCGATCGGTTCGGATCACAGAGGCTATCAATCCAAGGAGAAGATTAAGGCTATGCTCACCTCGTATGGGCACGAGGTGTTGGATTTTGGTACAGATTCTCCGACGAGTTGCGATTATTCGGATGCCGCCTATCCGACCTGCGAAGCAGTAATCGATGGTGGCAGCGACTTGGGGATTTTGTTATGCGGGACAGGGATCGGTATGTCCATATCGGCCAATAAAGTTCCGGGGATCCGGGCCGCATGTTGTCACGACGAATTGACGGCGGAGATGTCCCGCCGCCACAACAATGCAAATGTGCTATGTTTGCCGGCTGACCTGATCGGGGAAGAGTTAACCCGGCGGATCGTGGAAGTGTGGATTAACGCGCCATTTGAAGGCGGGCGTCATGAACGGCGAATCGAGAAGATTGCCGCTTACGAGGAACAGCTTTGTCAACAAAAGCCGGAGCTGAATGCCAATAAGACGGGTAACGATCAGGCGGCGTCCTGACTGCGATTCAAGTCTTTTTCGTACTACTCAACAACTCAATAAGCGATGTAACCAAAGGCATGGCTTGGGTAAACCGGTTATTTATAACCGGGGAAGATCGCCCTGCCCTTTGGTGGGGAGGGATGTTTCGCCCATGAGGTAGCGATCGATACTGCGAGCGGCTTCGCGGCCCTCACTGATGGCCCAGACGACGAGAGACTGGCCCCGGCGCATGTCACCGCAGGAAAACACGCCGGAGACGCTGGTCAGGTAGGTTTCTTCGTCGGCCTTTATGTTACCCCGCTCAGTGAGCTGAACGTTGAGCTGATCGACGAGGCCGCCGGTTTCGGGGCCAACAAACCCCATGGCCAAGAGGACCAGGTCTGCGGGCCATTTTCGTTCTGTCCCGGGAAGTTCTCGCAATTGTGGACGACCGCCATCCTTGGGCTGGTTCCAGTTTACGTCAACGGTTTTCAGGGACAGGATGTGACCTTTGCTGCCGATAAATTCCTTTGTCATGATGCCCCAATAACGTTGGCAACCTTCTTCGTGGGAAGTGCTGGTTCGCATTTTCATGGGCCAATAAGGCCAGGGTTGATTGTCCGGGCGGTTTGCCGGCGGTTTGGGCAGTAACTCGAACTGGGTGATGGTTTTGGGCTGTTGTCGGTTGCAGGTGCCGACACAGTCGGAGCCGGTGTCGCCGCCGCCGATGACGATGACGTTTTTGCCAGTGGCTAATATGTCGTTGTGGTGATTGCTGAACCACCAGCCGTCGGTTTTATATCCGACAGTGTCGCCGGCGACGCGTTTGTTCTGTTGAGGCAGGAATTCCATGGCGAAGTGGATTCCGTCGAGTTCGCGGCCGGGAATGAGCAGGTCTCGCGAGCGGGTGGAGCCGGTGGCCAATAAAATGACATCATATTCCGCGCGGAGTTTTTCGGCGGTGATATCGTAGCCGACGTTGACGCCGGTTTTGAAAATGACGCCTTCCTGTTCCATGAGTTTGAGGCGGCGGTCGATTAAATATTTTTCCATCTTGAAGTCGGGTATGCCGTAACGGAGCAGGCCACCGATACGATCGGCGCGTTCCAGGACGGTAACGGTGTGGCCAGCGCGGTTTAATTGCTGGGCGGCGGCCAATCCTGCGGGGCCGGAGCCGACTATGGCAATGGTTTTGCCGGTACGCTTGCTCGGCGGTTCCGGTTTGATCAATCCTTTTTCAAACGCCTGGTCAATAATGGCTTTTTCAATGTTTTTGATGGTAACCGGCGGTTCGTTGATACCCAGGACGCAGGCTTCTTCGCATGGTGCGGGGCAAACCCGCCCGGTGAATTCGGGGAAGTTGTTGGTGGCATGGAGGGTGCGGATGGCCTCGGGCCAGTCGTCGTGATAGACAAGGTCGTTGAAGTCGGGAATGATGTTGCCGAGGGGACAGCCCGCGTGGCAGAACGGCAGGCCGCAATCCATGCAGCGAGCACCTTGCTGTTTCAGTTTGGCCAACGGCAAGGGGATCTCGAACTCGCGGTAGTTTTTGGTCCGCTGTTCGGGCGGCTGCTTTTGGGGCAGCTGCTGTTTGTATTCCATGAATCCGGTTGGCTTACCCATTATTCCGGCACCTCTTCATAGTGGTAAACTGATTCTGCTTCCAATTCGCGAGCCATTTCGGCCAGGGCGCGTTTGTATTCGACGGGCATGACTTTGATGAACCGCGGTAGATAATCGTCCCAGTTGCGCAGGATGTCATCGCCGCGTTTGCTACCGGTGTAACGGACATGTTCTTCGATCAAGTTGCGCAGTTCGGCTATGTCGTCGGGTTGTTCCACCGGCTCCAGTTCGACCATCTCATGATTGCATCGGTTTTGGGCGAAGTCGCCTTGCTGGTCGAGGACGTACGCAATGCCCCCGCTCATGCCAGCGGCAAAATTACGTCCGGTCTGGCCGAGGATGACGGCCCTGCCGCCGGTCATGTATTCGCAGCCGTGATCGCCGACGGCTTCGACAACGGCGTAGGCCCCGCTGTTGCGAACGCAGAACCGTTCGCCGGCCTTGCCGCGAACGTACACTTCGCCACTGGTCGCCCCGTAGAGAGCCACGTTGCCGATGAGAATGTTTTCTTCGGGAACGAAAGTTGATTCTCGCGGCGGGTAGATGATGAGTTTACCGCCGGAGAGTCCTTTTCCGTAATAGTCGTTGGCGTCGCCTTCAATTTCCATGGTCATGCCTTTGGGCACGAAAGCGGCGAAGCTTTGGCCGGCGGAGCCGTTGAACTTGAAACGGATGGTGTCTTCGGGCAGGCCTTCGCCGCCGTAGCGGCGGGTGACTTCGCTGCCGAGGATGGTGCCCACGGTACGGTTAACGTTGCGGATGGGCAGTTCGTGATTGACCCATTCCCCGTTTTCCAAGGCGGGACGAGCGAGGTCCAACAGGACGCGTGCATCCAGGGATTCTTCGATGCCGTGTTGCTGTTTCTGTTGGCAGAAGGTTCCAACGTGCGGGGGAACCTCCGGCTTGAAGAGTATCTTGCCCAGGTCGATACCGCGGGCTTTCCAATGTTGTATCGCTTTACGGGTGTCCAGGCGGTCCACCTGGCCGACCATTTCGTTGATGGTTCGGAAGCCGAGTTGGGCCATGATTTCGCGGAGTTCCTCGGCGACGAAGAACATGAAATTGATCACGTGCTCGGGCTTGCCGGCGAATTTTTTGCGCAGGTGGGGATCCTGGGTGGCGACGCCGACGGGGCAGGTGTTCAGGTGGCATTTGCGCATCATGACACAGCCGGAGGCAATCAAGGGTGCGGTAGCAAAGCCAAATTCTTCAGCGCCGAGCAAACAGGCGATAGCCACGTCGCGGCCGGTTTTAAGCTGGCCGTCAGTTTCCACAGCAATGCGGCTGCGCAGGTCGTTGAGCACGAGGACCTGGTGGGTTTCGGCCAGGCCAAGTTCCCACGGCAGGCCGGCGTGCTTGATGGAAGTAAGCGGGGAGGCCCCGGTTCCGCCGTCATGGCCGCTGATCAAAACGACGTCGGCCTTAGCCTTGGAGACGCCGGCAGCCACGGTGCCTACACCGACTTCGGCGACCAACTTGACACTGATGCGGGCGTTGCGGTTGGCGTTTTTCATGTCGTGGATCAGTTGAGCCAAATCCTCGATGGAATAAATATCGTGATGCGGCGGAGGTGAAATCAAACCCACGCCGGGAGTTGAATGTCGGGTTTTAGCGATCCACTTGTCCACCTTGTGGCCGGGCAGTTGTCCGCCTTCGCCGGGCTTGGCGCCTTGAGCCATTTTGATCTGCAGCTCGTCGGCGTTGACCAGGTATTCGCTGGTGACGCCGAAGCGGCCGCTGGCCACCTGCTTGATGGCGCTGCGCATGGAATCGTTGTCCCGCATGGTTTCTGCGGCCCAGGGAGAGATTTCACCGAGGGCGACCCGGCGTTGGCCTTCATCGTTGAAATTTTTGTAACGGATGGGATCTTCGCCACCTTCGCCGGTGTTGCTCTTGCCACCAATACGGTTCATGGCAATGGCCAAGTTGGAATGGGCTTCGAAGGAAATGGAACCGAAGGACATGGCCCCGGTTTTGAACCGCTTGACGATTTCCTTGGCGGGTTCGACTTCATCCAAGGGTATGGGATTGGCGGCAGATTTGAAATCGAGCAAGCCGCGCAGGGTACACATATTTTTATGCTGTTCGTTGATGATGCGGCTATATTCTTTGTAGCGCTCTTTGCTGTTGCTGCGAACGGAATGTTGCAGGGTAGCAATGCTTTCGGGATTGGTCAGGTGATATTCGCCGTCGCGGCGATACTGGTAATCGCCGCCCTGTCGATGTTCGAGTTTTCCGACGATTTCCCGATCGGTAAAGCCCTGAAGATGCCTCCGGCGTACTTCTTCGGCCAGGACGTCCAGGCCGACGCCACCG
>CAZMVS010000434.1:0-4535 GCA_964569525.1 uncultured Planctomycetales bacterium | reverse complement strand
GTGGGGAAGGGGACCTTGAACTCATCATGGATTAACTCGCCGTTGAGCACCACGGTTACCTTCTTATCTACGATCTTGGCGTACACGCTTTGCCACTTGCCGGGGGCTTTATCGACGTCCTTATAGGGAACCGCCACCGCCCAGATGGCTCCGTTGACTGTGGTGTTTCGTACGTTTTTTTGTTGGTAGCTGTCGAAAATCTGAACTTCGTACCTGCCGCGAAGATAAACCCCGCTATTGCTGCCCTTGGGGATGCGGTACTCGTAATAAATCTCGAAGTCGTCGAATTTCTTTTTGGTATGAATATTCACTCCGCGTTGGCCTCCTCCGTGGTGGGCGGAATGATTAACCAACAGGCCGTCCTTTGCTTTCCAGGACATGGGCCGATCTTTTTGCACCCGGTCCCAACCTTCCAGGTTTTCCCCGTTGAACAGCCGCAGCCAACTCCCACCGCAAGGGGCGTGTTTTTTGTCCATGAAATCAATCTTCGCCAATTTGAGCGGGCAGACCGGGGCGAAGACCTTGTTGCACTTGGCCCGCGGGCAGTTTTCCGCTTTAGGGCAGGACTGGGGATTCTTGCTGTCCGCATGAGGGCAGTCTTGACCTTGGGGACAATCCTTCGCCTTGTCGCAATCCTTGGCCCGGGGGCATTTCTGTTCGGCAGATGCTTTTTTGACTTTTTTACCACAATCGCTTTTCGCCTCTACCGTCGAACCCATGCCCGCCGGCAAAGCGATTCCCAACGCAATCGCCAATGTTATTTTCAAACTTGTCCGAAACATGTCGGCTCCTTGTAATCACTCAATTTTATTCAATATACCTATTAAACCTCGGGCAGCTCGTAACCCTTGCGGTATTCACGATTCAGTTGTTTGTTGGCTTCCTTGTCTTCGACCGTGAGGTCCGCATCATTGAAGCAGAGCTCCTTCTTGTGGTCCCAGAAGAGTTTCCGCCCGACCTTGTAGGAAACATTGGCCAAGTGACAGGCCACCACTGTGGGGTAATGCAACTCAATGGAGGCGTTTGGCGTTTTGCGGCTGCGGACGCAATCCAGGAAGTTATGCATGTGCGGCATGTAATCGGTGCCGCCTTCTTTCTCGAAGTTTTCCACCCGCAACTCGTGCGAATCGCCGCCCCATTGTTTTTCGTCGCCTTCGACTTTCCAGCCTTCGCGGGTGAGATGCAACAGGCCGTTGGAACCATGGAAATCCATTCCGTAACCGCCTTGCCACCAGGGTTTTCCGCTGGCCTTGCGCATGGTGTAGGTCTGTACATAATTGCCGAAGTCGTAGGTGGCCACCATGGTGTCGGGCGTGTTGCGATCATCGGTCAAAACGTACTTACCGCCCTCGACGGAGACGGACTTGGGATAGGGCGTACCCATGGCCCACATAATGATGTCTTGCAGGTGTACGTTCCAATCGCCGATCATCCCCGCTCCGTATTCGAAGAACCATCGCCAACTATGATGCCAGCGGTGATCATTGAAGGCGTGCTTCGGGGCCGGTCCCAGCCATCGCTCGTAATCAACGCCCTTTGGCGGGGCGGTCATTTTATAAGGACCAAGGCCTTCGGGGGCCTCGTTACCATAATTAAAGGTATTGGTCATGCAGATTTTGCCCAGCTTGCCGGCCTGGATAAAGTTGCGGGCCTCGATGATGTGCGGCATGGAGCGCTGCAGGGTACCTACCTGCACGATGCGGTTATACTTCTTGGCGGCCTCCAGCATTTTGCGGCCTTCGCGAATATTGTGACAACAGGGCTTTTCACAATAGATGTCCTTGCCCGCCGCACAGGCTTCCATCATGGGGATGGCGTGCCAGTGGTCCGGGGTGGCGATGACCACCAGGTCGATATCCTTGTCGTCGAGGATGCGCCGGTGATCCTTGGTGGTATAGGCTTTGTTCCCGCCGATATCCTGGACTTGCTTGGCGGCTTTCTCGAGATGCTCGGGATCCACGTCGCACAGACCGATGATTTTGCACTGCTCGGTCTTCATCAAAAACCGCATGTTGCCTCGGCCCATGATGCCGCAGCCGATGATCCCCACATTGAATTTTTCGTTGGCTTCCGCGCCGCGGGCGTCCCGGATCATAGTGCTCAGTGTGATACCGGCAGAGACACCGGCGGTGGCCTTGCCGCTAGTTCCTAAAAACTGTCGGCGGGTTACTTTCTGGCTCATCAATTCATCTCCTTGTGCTGTTTTTGCGGCTAAATTGTTTGGCGGTGTAGGATAAAATCAGCTTTATAACTACCAATAACCCCGCTGAATGGCAAGTCATCCACTTTATTCAGCATTCAGCTTGTTGGTGGCGAGGTGGTAGGATTTTTATCGCTTGTTGGCGGCGGCGGCTGGTCTGCGGTGCTGATTTTTGGTTTGATTTCGGGATAAACTTTCCCGTCACTATTCAAATGCTCCGTAACAATTAAAACCTCCGGGTTGTCTTGTTTCCGGTCGTCGAGGTTTCTACAGAATAGAGAATAAGGCGTGGCAAAATCTGATAATCGACGGGTTTTAATATAGCCGGAAGATGAGCTTGCTGAACTCTTAATGAAAAAAGACTGTTTTTTGACTTGAATCACCCGACTTTTTTGCTTAATATGACACACTCTCAGCTTGAGACCGGTTTTAACAGCCGATAAAGATCTGTTGTGCCTGTCGGCGGCTGGGAACTGGCTGAAGCCGCTTGGCGGTTCAGCCGACATAGACCCACAACTTTTTATGAGGTGTCGTATGACTTTCAGGATCTTCAAAACTTTAAGGGTCCTACGACAGCCATAACCTCCGCTGACCTTGATCGGCGGTAGTTTTCAGGCTGTCGATCGAGGATTCCCGAAACACAAAATGGAATAGAAACAGGCCGGCTTAGAGGCCAGCTATACCGGAAAAGTGAATCCGCATCCGGTAGCGGTTTTGAAAAGCAGGCTGAAGCAGTAACAGGGGTAATCGAGGTATTTTTGTTTTTAGTAGCAGCAACGGATGACATGATGTCCAAACTCGGAAAAGTACGAAACATCGGTATATCAGCCCACATTGACTCGGGTAAAACGACGCTTACCGAGCGGATTTTGTTTTACAGCGGCAGAATTCATCGCATGGGTGAGGTTCACAATGATGGTCATGGGGCCACCATGGATCATATGGAACTGGAACGCGAACGGGGGATCACCATTACTTCCGCGGCGACCAGCGTCCAGTGGAAGGGCAACCAGATCAACATTATCGACACGCCCGGCCATGTGGATTTTACGGTGGAGGTGGAGCGCTCTTTGCGGGTGCTCGATGGGGCGGTTTTGGTTTTGTGTGCCGTGGGGGGTGTGCAATCCCAGTCGTTGACCGTCGATCGCCAGATGAAGCGTTATGAAGTGCCCCGGGTTATTTTCATAAACAAGTGTGACCGGGTGGGCGCTGACCCGATGCAGGTCGTCAAGGGTGTTGAAACCAAGCTGGGGCACAATCCCGTTCCGTTGCAGATTCCGATCGGCCTGGAGAACAATCACGAAGGTGTGATCGACCTGGTCAGTATGAAGGCGATTTATTTTGACGATGAGTTTGGGGGCAAGGTTCGCATCGATGAGATTCCCGCTGAGTACGCCGAATCGGCGGAGCGGGCGCGGGCCGGCATGTTGGATACCCTTTCGCTTTATAGCGATGAGCTGATGGAGCTTATGCTGGAAGAGCGGCCTATCGCAGAAGAGATGTTGCACAAGATCATTCGCGAGCAGACCATCGAACGGGAGATTACGCCCGTACTGATGGGGTCGGCATATAAGAACAAGGGTGTGCAGCCGTTGATGGACGCGGTTAATCGTTACATGCCCAGCCCGTTGGACCGGGTGGCTTATGCCAGTGATATCAATAACGAAGGTGCGGAGATTGCCTTGAGTGCCGACCCGGAGGGGCCGGCGGTGGCCATGGCGTTTAAGATTGTGGAAGAGTCTTTCGGCCAATTGACGTTCACCCGTGTTTACCAGGGGCAGATCAAGCGTGGTCAGCTTTACTACAACACTCGTGAACAGGAGAAACAGCGGATCAATCGTATTCTTCGCATGCATGCGAATGATCGGGAGGATATCGAAGTGGCCCAGGCCGGCGATATCGTGGCCCTGATGGGTGTGAGTTGCAACTCCGGGGATACCATCTGCGAGATGGGCTATAACTATTCGCTGGAAAATATTCAGGTTGGTGAGCCGGTGATTTCCCTGGCGATTAATCCGGTTAAGACTGCCGACCGGGACAAGCTGGGGCGGGCTCTTAGCCGATTTTGCCGCGAGGATCCGACGTTTCACGTGCGACGCGATGAGCAGACGGGAGAGACTTTGATTGCGGGGATGGGTGAGTTGCATCTGGACGTGTATATTGAGCGGCTGCGTCGCGAGCACAAGATTCAACTTGAAGTGGGTGCTCCGCAGGTCAGCTATCGTGAGGCGCCCATGCAGACGGTGGAGTTTAATCATCGTCACCGCAAGCAGACGGGAGGCAGCGGCCAATACGCCCACGTCATCGGTCGGATGGAACCGTTGCCGCCCGAACA
>CAZMVS010000433.1:0-3706 GCA_964569525.1 uncultured Planctomycetales bacterium | reverse complement strand
GACATACGCGCCCGGGGAGTCAACTACCCAAGGATCGTAACAGGGCGCAGCGGCGGATGCATGAATGGAATATGTATCCGCCGTTTTTTATGGTTGGATGGCGATTATTGTTACGGCATTCGTTTAATTTGAGCGTATGGATCGGCAAGCGGTTTCGAAGATGATCAAGCCATCGCCGGTATCGGCGGCGCGGCGAGTCCATTGGGGATGTTGCGTGGGGCACATGTGCCGTTCGGGGTGAGGCATCAGGCCGAAGACCTGGCCGGTGGTATCGATCAGCCCGGCAATGTCGGCGTGGCTGCCATTGGGGTTGGCGGGGTAACCGGCTGATTGACCTTTTTCGTCGCAGTATTTCAAGGCTACCTGGTCGTGGGCGATCATGCGTTTGAGGATCGATTCATCAGCGGCAACGATCTTTCCTTCGGCGTGGGCGACGGGCATGGCAAGGATACGATCGGCGGGGAGGAAAGCGTTTGGTTGTGACGGGCAGCGGAGGTGCACCCAGCGGGCTTCGAAGCGGGCGGAGTCGTTCTGGGTGAGGGTAACTTCCTGTTTGCTCATACCGCCTTCGGGTCGGCCCGGAAGCAAGCCGGCTTTAAGCAGGACCTGGAAGCCGTTACAGATACCAAAGACGAGTTTACCGGCGGCAACAAAATCCTGGAGGGCCTCGGCGAGGTGGTGGATGAGTTGGTTGGCTAATATTTTTCCGGCGGAGATGTCGTCCCCGTAGCTGAAGCCGCCGGGGATGGTCAGAATGGCGTAATCTTCTAAAATTTTAGGACGGTCCATGAGTTCGCGGACGTGTACGAGGCGGGGATCGGCCCCGACTTTTTCCCAGCTGAAGGCGGTTTCCACGTCGCAGTTGGTGCCGGCGGTTCTTAGTATGATAACTTTCGGTTTATTCATGATTCGGGTAAGCTTAGAAGGTAACGGCTTGGTCTGCAATGCGGGTGGGCGTGTTGCGGGATTTTTTGAGGCGATTGCCAGCCGACGGGGGGTGATATTTCCTGATTTTTATCCTGTTTAGAAGGATTAGGAGGAACTGTTGAAATCGAAATGGGGTCGTCGCATCATCTGGTTGCTGGCGGTTTTGGTCAGCATGTTGGGGGTATGGGTCAGCTTTGTCTTAACCGTGCAACACTCACGGATCGCGTTTGAGCGGCAGCGGGCGAAATATGTTGAGGCTTTCAAACAGGTTCGTGCCGAGGAGGAGGGGGCGGATGCTTCGGATAAGGAGGACGAGGATGAAGAGCAAACGTCCTCGCCAACCACTCAAGCCAGCGGTTCTGACGACAAGGAGTTGAAAACGGCTCTGGCAGAGATGGATACGGCAGAGGGGAAGGCAAGCTTTCTGGAAGATTTGTGTGGGGCGTTTAAGACTTCCAGTTGTGAGGACGTGGCGGTTAGTGAATGGGGGGAGGTCAAGGTTGGTGGCGAAAACAGCCAGTTTAGTATTCCGACATCCGAGTTGGGAATGTTTTATTTTCTGGCGGTTGCGGCATGGCTTTTATTGATCGGCCAGGTGAGTGTTGGGCGGTATTGGTATCATTTACTGATAAGTGGAGTTGCTGCCCTTGGTCTAGGGGTGAGCATCTACTTGGATTACGTGATGTTTACCCAAGTGGACAAATGGTGTCCGCTTTGTTTTGTAACCCATGTTGCGTCTTTGCTGTTGTTTATATTTATTCTGTTGCTATGGCCTCGCCAACAGCGGGCTGGTAGCGTCTGGTTGCCGGTGTCGCAAGAAGAGTTACAGAAGATTAACGGTCAGGAAGAAGGGGTCATTCGAGCGGATGTGGAAACGGGTGATTGGCCGCCGAAGCGAATGGTTATTGTTACGGCGGTGGTGATTTTGTTAGCAATAGGAAGTGTTCACCTTTACCTGGTAAACCGCAACAGTTTCATGAGTATGGTATTGACGAGAAACTTTGTGGAGTTGCAGAAAACCAATTTGGAGAATGCGAAGAAGAGTCTCGACAGTTATAAGACGAAGTTGAAACGAGCTGAGTATTACAAGGATCGTTACAAGAAGCATTATCAGCGGTTTGACAGCAAATGGCAGCATACGTACATGTCGTGGAGTCTGATGCCGCAAGTGGAGATCGAAACGGAGGGGGAGCCATTTCGTGGCCCGGCGGATGCGCCACATACTATTGTTGAGTATAGCGATTTCGGTTGTCCTGCATGTGCCAAGTTTGAAAAGCACCTGGAGCGGATCAGCAAGATAGCAGAGCCTCATGGTGGGGTGAAAATCATCTTCAAGCATTGGCCTATTTCCACGGATGGATGTAATCCGCACGCTTATAACGATTTGCATCCAAATGCCTGCGATGCGGCGTACGCCGCGGAGGCGGCCCGGATACTTGGTGGATCGGAGGCGTTCTGGAAGATGCATGACATTTTGTACGCGAACAAGACGAAATGGAGAAACAAGCCGGCACTCTTTTTAGATTACGCCAAGCAGATCGGCCTGGATGTTGAGGCGTTCAAGAAAGCTATGGATAGCGAAGAGGCGGAGCAACGGGTGCGTGATCACGTAGAGGAAGGTGTGAACCTGGGCAAGGGAACGTTGGACGAAGAGGATCGGGAATGGGTAAAGGTGAATGCCACGCCGACGGTTTTTGTGGACGGCAAGCGGTTGTTGAATACTCGTCATGTGAAAACATGGAAGATGATCTTTCGTAGCAAATCGCCGAAAGAGAAGTAAACCCGTTATTTGTTTTTGACCAGCGTTTTTCTTCTATTGATATCGCGATTGTTTTTATTCCTTCTCATTAAACCGGGCTCGCAGGGTAACGATGCCCCAAGCGGGGACTTTAATTGGATTGTTAATTTTGCGAAGCGGTTTTTCGCCGAGGTCGCTGAGCCAAAGGGACTTGGGTTGCGGATCGGACCAGTTGAGGGTGGCTTCGGCATTTTGATCACCGGCCGCAAATAGTCTGATAATCAAGGCCTTTCCATCATCGCTCGGTTTCACATCAGTTATTAGTACGTGATCCGGTTTGACCCGCAGGCGGGATTCGGTGCAGTTTTTATCGACGGCGGGGAAAGCCAATAATGGCTGACTGACGGACAGGCCGAAGCGCTTGGCCTGGCCGGGCTGGAATTTTTCATGCGGTCGGAGGGCGTAGCGGAAACGGGTTGGGCCTTCCTGATAGGCACGGTAGTTAGTAAACCAGTGATTGTTCATGACGAAAGAGTAGAAAATTTGAGTTTTGGGGTCGAGGTGGCGGATCCAGCCTTGGCCGTCTTCGGAGACCCATTGCAAAAAGCTGGTGATAGAGCCGACTTCGATTAATGGTGCATCCAGCGTTGCCCAGGTAATGCCGTGGTTATCGTTGGAGACGTCCACCCAGCGGCCTACAGTGAGCCAGTTTTTACAGGCGCCGGGCAGTTGATCGGCTTCGGGGCGGGCCATAGCCCAAGGGATATCCATACGCATAACTCCATTGGGTACGTTGAAAGCGAAGCCGAAATGGACGCCTTCCTTGTTGTCGTAGGATGCATGTTTCCAATCACCGGGTTTAGCGTCGACCTCGATGCGTTTCTTGTCCACGATGTTGATCAATTCGACGTGTTCTAGACCTGTAATCAGACGAACTTCGCGGGTTAATTTATGACAGCCAGGGGCTTGCGCTTCGACCAACAGGGAAGCGACGAGAGGGCCTGTTTCCTTGACCGATATTTTTACTGACTCGAGACGTTG
>CAZMVS010000432.1:0-11178 GCA_964569525.1 uncultured Planctomycetales bacterium | reverse complement strand
GCCACATCGCGATGCGGCGTAACGACACTTCTCCAGGGCTTTAATCCACTCTGGGGTTTTCCTTCGGTGGGAGCCACGGACTGCCTGCGCATTTCGGTCCGGCGCTGTTCGTCGAACCGCACCCGCAGCAGCGCCATTTTTTGTTTTTCAACTTCCTTGGCCTCGGGTGCGGAAACAGCCATGAGCAAACGGTTGATGCTATCGAGCGCTCGATACGTGTCGTCACTGCTAAAAGGCGTCTGATGTGCCCACCGGTTGCGAATATCGCGCAACTCGCTAACCATGGACCGTTCGGCGTGCCCCAAGGTGTTGCGGAACACGGCATTCCACTGGTTCCACATTGCCGTCAACAGGTTATGGGTATCCCAATTGACATCTCCCCCAGTAGCTTTTTTCACCGCGCCGCGATCATCTCGAATCGATTGCTGAACGGTTTCCTGCCATTGATCTTTGTAGACCGCCTTCAGTTCGCGCTCCACAAAGGGCTGTAAACCTTTGTTGAGAAGCTCCAAAGCATCACCCACTCTGCCGTGATTTGTCTTTGCCATGATATTCTCCAGTATTGAGAAGTCAGGAGCCAGGAGCCGGAATGCTGCGTGAATATGCTGACAGCAGTTTACTGACTTGCCCTGCCTGGTTCCGAAGTTCCAATGTTATTGTATAACCCGAATCGGTTTTTTCATTCCAACCCCTGACTCCTGCCCTCTGTTTATTGTTATCCGGGGCATACGAGGCATAAGTGGGTCATTTGCCCTGATGACACGATGATGAGAGCACGCGAGTCTTGATCTGAGCCATTTGAGCCATTTATGAGCCATTTCCGCTCCGACCTTCCGATGAGCCATTTGATCCGTTCTTGAGCCGTTTCAGCACCAGCAAGTAGTGAGCACCCCGTCCAGCTCCCGCCGGCATCAAGAGGCCAATGTTGACCATCTCCTCCAGGTCGCGTTTCGCCGTTGGCCGGGTTGCACCGGTTACAGCCCGGTAGGCCGCGTTCGTGATGCGGCCGCTTGTCCGGGCTGCCACGAGTGCCTTCCTTTGTCGCTCATTCAATCCAAGTTCTGCCATTATCTCGTCCGTCAGCCAATCTCGCCGGATCACGACAACAAACCGCTCGCCCTCGGGACGGAATTCCGGTTCGGGCAATCCGGCCTTGCGGCAGAGGCGAATCATGTCCAGAGTTCCGGTTCCGGCCCGCTCGATGTAGTGCGCAAGAAACAGCGGCTCGCAGAGAAGGCGATTTCGGGGTACGGAGTGATGCGGCCGGCTGAGCTGATCAACAGTCAGGTCTTCGGGCAGCCCGCCGGGATTCCAGACCTCGATGCGGTCGGCGAACACCATCACCTGAACGGCGGCCTTGGAGGCGTAATTGCGGTGGGCGACGGCGTTCACAATGGCCTCGCGGATGACGCCGTGGGGAATCTCATAGGTGACATTGCTGGCAACCGAGGAAGAACCCGGCTCAACCCGGCGCGCAAGGCATCCCATGACAAAATCGACCGCTTTATCCGTTATATCGAAAACCGTTCCCCGGTAGACCTGCTGGTTGGGAATCGGTTTGGCCACCTCGGTGCCGTGAAAATGAAGGCAGGCGATCTCTGCCGATGACATGAAGCGCTCCGGCCGGTCGCAGAAAAGAAGAATCGCACCTCGCGCCGGCACGGAACCGACAAGCAGATTCAGATGGGCCAGCGTTTCTGCGGGCGGAGTGTCGACCGGCAGGGTATACTTGCGTTCGACTTTTGCCCTTTCAATGAACCGACGGACCTGCGCGGGCGAAATGTCCTTTATGGCCGCCCCCTCGCACGGGGCCGCGTCGAAATCACGCGCCGCGATGAATCCCCGATCTTGGAGATATTGGATCAGGCTGCCATACACCAGGCGCAGCAACTGGTCGATATCTTCGAACCGCCTGCGAACCAGTTCGTTGCCCGCCCGCTGAATCAACGTCTGCATCTTAGACGAACGCTTTTTGTCTTCACGACCCTTGATCAGAATCAGACGGCGTTTCTGAAGATGGGCGGCAACATTAAATTCCTTTTCCGTTGGAGACAGCCCGTCGCCGTCTTCCCAGCCATATTCATCGCCGAAAATGCCGAGGTAGACGGAACTTTTTGCAACTTCGTCCAGATAAATATCGTCCGGCCGCCGGTCCGAAGGCGGGAGATCCTCAAACAGGAATACGCGGAAAAATTGACGCAGCAGATCGTTGCCCTGCACGAAATCGCGCACGGCATATCGCTCCGCCTGAAGTTCCTTCTGCACACTGCTTATGAAGATCTGATCCATGCTTCCTGTTCCCTGAAAACCCGCTCGACACCCTCAAGCATGACTTGGAAGCTGCGGGAATGGTTTCGGTCACGGCTGAGCCAGGAAGCCATTTTTCGGGCTCCTGATATTTTTTGAAATTCGGGAATCAGTTTTACGATTTCCCTGCAAGGTTGCTGAATGCTGTCCGGATCACGATAACGCGACTTGTCTTTGATATCTAGCAGCCGGGCATTTTCGAATGCCTGGGCCATCGCCTCAGGTTCTCCAAAATACCAGGCCTCCAGTTCCTGGCAGGCAATGCGTACCAGCGTATCGGCGCGACCGGCGTCAGCGCATAAGGTTGCCAGGTTTTCTTTCAGAATGCGGCAGTCGCCGCCGTCATTATCCCGCACAATGACAAAACGCACCCCGGGCTCGCGCCAGGCCCGCAGTTTGCGAGGAATGCTTTTTTCAAGGTCCTGTTTGCCTTCGTGCGGCACGCAGATGAAAGGCAGCCCGGGAACAAGGCGCGGCAGAAGGCCTTCGAGCAGCGTTTTCATGGATCGTTCTTCCAGTAAAGATACCAATCGGTTCATTTCAAACCCGCTCCTTCAAAAAGACCCTGTTTCCAGAGCGCCCCCGGCAAATCGCCCTCGGCGACCAGATTGCGCAGCAATTCACTTTCGGATGCACGCCTAATCTCTGCAAAACCGTCATGTTTGACCAACCAGTAAACCTCTTCCAGTTGAGCGCCATTGAGAAAATCGGGAGAGTGCGTGGAAACAAAAACCTGTCCACCGCGCCGGGCATAGTCGCGGAATTCCTCGATCAGTTCATAGAGCAACTCGGGATATAACTGGTTTTCAGGTTCCTCCACCGCCAGCAGCGGATGCGGTTTCGGATCATACAGCAGTACCAGGTAGGCAAACATTTTGATCGTGCCGTCGGAAACATATCGCGCGATAAAGGGATCCTTGAAACTGCCGTCCTGAAATCGCAGCACCAGCCGGCCGTCCTCAGTGGGTTTGGCCTCGACCTTGCTGACGCCGGGGACACGCTGTTTCATGGCTTCAAGCACCTTTTCAAACCGACCAGAATGATTTTCATAAAGATATTGAGCGACCTGGGCGATGTTGTCTCCGCGCGTGGAAAGGTGTTCCGCATATCCCGCTTCAGCACTAGGCCGCGCATCCCCGATATGAAAATCGGATATGTGCCAGTTTTCGATCAGGCTGCGAAACTCGGACACCACCCGGAACTCCTTGAACCGGCCCAATCCCTTGATGGCCGGCACGCCGGGGTCATCTAGGGCATACTCCTTTCGTTCGGCTTCAACGCCTTCCTGCCCATAGACGGACTCGTTGATGATGGCCGTGCCCTTTCCCCGCGAGAAATCCACAAAATGCCAGGGTTGTCCACGTTGTCCCCGGCGAAACTTAAGGATTTCACGATCAACTACGGGACGCCCCCCGACCTCTCCGATATCCAACTGATAGGTCGCCAGCCTGCCGCCGCTCTCACGGAATTTCACCGTAATCCCGATGGGGCCCTTTTCACCACGGCTGACCAGTTCCTTAAAGCCGCCCCGCCGCGCCACAGCCACTCCCACATTTTGCGCCAACGCTTCCTTTAGAAAGCTGAACACATCAAAAAGGGTGGACTTTCCAGAGCCGTTGGCACCCACCACAATGGTTAAATTCGGCAAATCCTTTAATTCCGCCAGGCGAAACAGACGGTAATTTCTGATTTCAATACTCTCGATTTGCATATGCTACTCCCGTTCGAACAGATTTCCGTTCTTGTGGTGCGGCAGTGCCTGGGCCAATTTTGAAATTTCCGGCCATGCAAGAACGATGCTGTTGTAAGCCAGTGCTTCATGAGCCCATCCCTTTCGCTCGCAAATGCTGTAGAGCCGGTAGGCCAGGTCGCGCGCTTTGTCGCCGTAACTGCCCCCGAGTTTTTTCAGCAGTTCGGCTGCGCCGCTTTCACCCTCCTGGTCCAACGCCCGGATCAGGTGCTGGGTCGCTTCCCAGGCAGTCAGTCGTTTGTCCGCGGCAGGGTCCCATTCAGCCGGCAACGTACTGCGGTCAAGGAGTTGAACCGCTCCCGAGCGGCTTTTGACGATGCCCGCCTCGGCCAGTCCCTGAACCGACGTGTTTTTGGCCTTGGAGAGCGTCTCGGCGATGCCGTAAGGCCCCTCCTGCACGCCGTATTGCTCGAACCAGGCCACGGCCCAGCGGGTATCGCCATCGAACTCGCCTTCCTGTTCGGCCAGCACCTCATCGAGCATCTGATTGATCAGCGTCAAGGCCGTGCGCACCGTCATGGACGCGCCGTCCGCCTCGATCACTTTTGCATAGCGGGAAAACACCGCCATGCCCGGCCCGATGGCCGCCTGGGCCAGGTCCACCGGCGCGATGTTGCCGCTTTGCAGCAAGCGCAGCGCGTCGGGCAATTCACGTTTCAGTTCGTTGAGAAATTCCCGGCGCGTGGCCATGGGCGCGTCGGCTGCGCGGGGGGCACAGGACAGGACGACGGAGGAGGCAAGGGCGTTGGTGCCCATCGCAACCTGCCTAGATTTCATTTCTGTTCGTATTGGCCATGTGCCAGTGATGGTAAAGCCATGTTTGATCACCCCATCAAGAAAGGTTTCCCATCCTGTCGAAGCCGTGCCTGATGTGTCGGTCTCAGCTTGTTTAAAAGCATAAAAAATTGTGGTCGGATAATCACTGTGCCCGTGCTTTCGCCATTGACCGATGGCGCTGCCTAGCCCTTCTTCGAAAAAAGCCGCCGCTTTGATCTTGCTGCCTTCATGCCGGTAAGGGCTGGCAATCATCTCCTCAGCCTTTGGCGTAAGCATGGTACTCAATAAATGCGGATAAACATCTTTCAGACTTCGGCGCAGCCAGATGTAAAATAGATCACTGAGGTCAGCGTATCCGATGTTGTCATAATATGGGGGGTCAGTAGATATAACCTCATTGCTATAAGCAGTTTCAACTACGGCACTAATTTGATTAGCTTTTGCTGGTAATTCTCCGCCTAAGTGCGATAATGGGTCGGCTGCACATTCAACAGCGGCCGTGATAGACCCGGTCGCATTTGCAAAAAAATTAACCTCGACAAAATCCCAGATCATCGGCAATGCTTGGCGGCCATAACAATGTTGAGCTTTGGGGCCAACTGGATTCCATCGACATAAATTATTGCCAGTCATTGCAAGTCGATCAATACACGTGGCCAAATAAGTCGCCACCGCATCGGCATAAGCCTGCGGTCCGTTTCCGCCTTCGGCCAGGGGGCAGATATCATCCGGCATTGTCCCGGCCGCTGTTGCGTCTTGCAGCACCCGGTGCTGCGCCTCCGAGACCAGATCGCTGAACGTCGTCAGTGCTGTTAGCTGGCGGGGGGTGAAGAGATCGCTAAACGTGGGCAGACCGTATTGCGGTGGTGAGAACCATCGTTTGTCGTCGGTGATGAGCTGTTCGATATCCGGTACTTCGGGTTTCTTAACCTCCAGCAGGCCAATATAAATCGATTCAAGATAAATCCTGCCGCGAACACCTTCAGCGACCATTGCCAGGGGAATTTCCGCCATGCCGTTTTCAGTGGCTGTTTTGCGCAGCTCTGCCTTCTTCATGATGTCGTTACAGAACAAACAACGCGCCATGGTCCGGTTCGTCGTCTCTTGTGGCGGCTCACCATCGGTTCGGATGGCAAAACGAACGGTTCCTGCTTCATGGTTCAAAATTGGGTCCGCCCAAGTTTTCTTTCCTTTCTTCTTGCTTAACCAGAAGGAACGAAGCATCGGCATTCGTTGACCACAGGCGGGGTTATGGCATTTAACCGTCCGTGCCCAAAGCCAGGCAATAACCGTCAATTCCTGCCCAACATATGTTTTCAGATCCGGTCGATCCTCGGCCATTTCTTTGGTGACCATCACTTTTGGGTAGAGGTGACCAATGCGTTTTTCCGCTTCGTCCCGCATCCATTGACCATAGAACCGAACATCCTCGGCCAGCCCGGATGCTCCCTGCCAGGTTTGTTCGAAAAGTGAGGACTGTTCATGGGGTTTCCCGGGAGCGCGGGCATCTTGCCCGCCTTCTGGTGCGGGCGGGACGCCCGCGCTCCCAGGATTCACCGGCGGCATCCCTGCGAACTTGGGTGGAATTTCGATCAGCGCCTTGTTGATCAGGACCGCCACCGGGTTCAAATCCGATGCGTGCGCCCGCAGGCCCAGGCGCTGGGCTTCCAGCGGTATCGAGCCGCCGCCGGCAAAGGGATCAAGCACCGGGGGAGCATACTCGGACAGAAAATGATTAACCGCTTTTGCGGGGGCCAACCGGCAATTGACCTGCCAGGCCGTAAAACGGCCATCGTTGGGCAGCGGTCCGTCGGGATGCCTTTTCCCTTCTTCGGGGCCGAATACAATGGTGTCTTTTTGAAGTTCACCCAATTCGAGTTTCCGGGAGGCGACACACCGGGCGATTTCGGAACGGGCCCGATCGATCACTCGCGGATTGTTGGTGTTCTCCCAGCAAACCAGTTCCTCGATCAGGTTGAACAGTTCGGCACGTTTGATGCCGGCCCGTTCTTCATCTACACTGCCGTCATGATTTCGGTAGGCCGGATCAGAGGATGGGTCGTCCACGAATTGAGCAAACAATACCGCCCGGCATGCCGCAAGGGGTCGCCTGGCCCACCACAGATGCAGTGTTGAAGGGTGGCCATGACGGATGGATTTCTCCCGCGCGGATTCCTCGTTAATCTTTTTTAGCGGCAAAGCCGTTTCAATCAGTTTTTTGCGTCGTTCAGTCATATTGGGAGCGTCTTTCCCGATCCAAGGATTTTTTCAGTTCGGGCCAGGTTTCTTCGTCATACCCTGAATCGTCATTCATCCATTGGTCAA
The DNA here is from genome assembly GCA_964569525.1 of uncultured Planctomycetales bacterium. Classification (GTDB taxonomy): domain Bacteria; phylum Planctomycetota; class Phycisphaerae; order UBA1845; family PWPN01; genus JAAYCU01. The sequence continues at coordinate 4,019 of CAZMVS010000432.1, read as the reverse complement.
GAAAAGCAATTGCCTTTTTTTGCTCTTTCCGACCGTTCTGTGTAATTGCGGTAGCTGGCCTGTGGATTCATTTCAAAACTTCCCAATACCCGCCTTTGGCAGGGCCCACGCGACGGAGACGCCCCTGTTTTTGGAGCGTCTGAATATTACGCTCAATCGAACGCGTGGTCACCCCGATCATGGCACTCAAATCGGCAATACTGAGATGTCCATCCGATTCCAGAGCGACAATAATTTTCTCCGACGTTTTCTCCGACGGAAGGCTGTTTCTCCGACGTCTTTCAGAGATATTTACCGACGATTTCCCGTCGCTTTTCCGACGCTTTCCAGGTTTCACCAACGTTTTTCCCGACGAACTGGCAACCACATCCAATTCGCCAACCGGTTTTCGGTGGATCGTTGCAATGAACAGGCAACGGTCGTGGTCGTCTGTGAACTCGATGTCGTGCCATGAGTCCAATGCCCGCTTAATGCCGGATCCCAATCCGTGATACGGCAGAATCCCCTTGGCGATGTAAGAGACCAGGATCGGGTTGCGGATATTGGAAATGCCGGTGCGAATCTTCTCGACCGTCAGGTTGTCGGGCAGGTGACCGGGACTGATGATTTCGATGCGATTATCATAAATAAAGAGGCGAACCGGCGCGCTGATCAGATAGTCCCGGTGCGCCAGGGCGTTGACCAGAAGCTCCTCGAATACGGTTTCCGGCACCTCGGGCAATCCCGGAGTGTTCACCCCTCGTCCGGCCTGCACCTTGTGAAGATTCCGCATGACAAAGGCCAGGGAATCCTCAAAAACTTTTTGCAGCGGTCCGGCAAAGTCCTCGGTATCCAGATAGTCGGTGGCATGTATCTCGTTTCCGGGGTAGCGGATGGCCTTGACCACAAACTGAGGAACGATGAACTCGGGCTGCTCGGCAAACAGCAACACACCGGCCAGGTTCAGTTTTCCGTCTCCGGTGGCCAGGTTCATATTCTGCAACAACCGGGGCATCTCGGCGGGAGTGTCCGGATACTCCTGCTTATACACATCGCGCAGGAAGTCGCGGAAACGAAGTTTGTCCAGCTTGTCAATGCCCGCCTTGGTCGGTAGCTCGTCCGCGTGAAATTGCTCGCTCATCTGGAACAGGCGGCGCAGTTCCTCTTTTGAGTTCACCCGGCGCTTGTCGGCGCCCACTTTCAACCAGATCACGCCGTTCTTGTCGAAATAGGGCTTGTCGATTCCCTTGGGCACGGTCACCACGATCACAATACGTCCATCTCCCAGCAGCAGATTCTCGGTGCTGACCGTCAACGGGCTTCGCACCATCTGGCTGGCGGCATTGCCGATCAATTGGTTGATGCGGGTGACATCCCCACGCGAAAGCCCGGGTATCGATCCGTCATCGGCAACACCGATGAGGATCGTGCCACCCTCGCTGTTGGCAAAAGCGGCCATCTCCGCGGCCAGGGATTCGGCATTGGTTACATCCGCCTTGAACTGCGTGGCGCTGTCCTCACCTTTCGCCGCAATCGTCCGCAGATCATCGATGCGTATCTTTTTAATTATCGTCATCGCGGCGGTCCTCCTCTGCTCAGCAACTCCGACAATCGATAATTCAGGCTCGTAACGCCGAAGTCGGGTTCCCGACCGAACGGCTCCTGCACATAGGTAATGTCCACCGCCTGTTCGCCGCCTGCCTGCACCGCGGCAGACAGGTCGACCTGCACGATCGCCAAAATGAATTGTTCGGGCTTATTCAGTGCGGTGAGGATTTCATTTTTTGTAATCGTAACGCTATCCGCACCGTGAACACGCCCTTTAACCTCGATAAAGCGCAGCCGGGCATCCCCGTCAGGGTTACGTGACTCGATGTCATATCCGCACTTGTCTGTAGATACATCGCGAGGGATGTATCCCAACTCTCGCTCGACTGCCATCACGGCATTCATTGCCACCATTTCAACGCGCCTGGTCTCCTTTGCATAAAGAGAAGGGGTTGCTGGTGTTCCGTTACGTTTATTCAGCAAACCGATGGGGACGATCATTGCGCCGGCCATCACGTTGGGAGGGAGCGGGGATGTGCGACGCTCTTGCTGTAAATCCTCCAACCGTTTTTGGAGCCGCATCGTGAGTTCATCGGCACGCTGACGTGCCTTGGCAGAATTGATCTTGGCATTGACCCTGCCTGCGAGTTCCTGTTGATTAAGCTGCTCGGCACGATGGTCCCAGTGGTTGATTTCGACAGTGAGGCGGTCTTTGACCGCTGCCATTGTCTTATCGACCAGTTCCTCTTTACGAGATTTTACTTCTTGCAAGTGATTCGGTACCAGCTTTTCAACGGCATAGCCAAGCGCCCGTGTCTCGATCTCGTCTCTCAGCCATGGAGGTTGTTCCATTTCCTGGATCTGCTTAGATTCGATCTCTGTCGGAGGCCGGTAGTCGAGGTATGGTGCATAGCCGGCACCGCGAACCTGTCCCGCCTCCGACACTTCAACAAACTGGATTTGGCGCGAGACAATTCGACGGTTACCCCTATTATCGGTTCGGGCATCCTGTATTGAGTGCTCCAGAAAAACAAGCGCACGAATCTCATCTCCAAAATCACTCTCATCAATCAGGATCGCGCCTTGTTTAAGAAGGTCCCGGTGTCTTTCGAGTATCAGATCAATCGTCGCGTCTAACAGTGGGTGACCGGGACAGATAAATTCCGCCATTGGTTTGCCCGGAACACTGATCAGATCCTTTTCGAAAGACAGGCGCTCATAACGCGTGAGCACTGGATCACGCATACCAATAATTCGGTCACGGTTTCTTATAACAGCAGGAACATGGGTGGCCTCGTATCGTCTTGGTTCTCTTTCCCGCACCGTGCCACCAAGTCGCTTGAACGCCTCATTGAAAAAGGAAGCCACGAAATGCGGCTGAAGCCGCCGCGCTTCAGCGCGTTCCATATCTTCTCGAATCTCCTGAACTCGTGAAGCATCCATCGAATCATGGGCAAGTGCATGCTCTTCAATCAAATCACGGAGCTTGTCACGCTCCATTGCTATATCAACGACTTCGTTAAGACGGGCGCGAACCTCAGGCCGGTCTCCATAGCGAATGGCCTCCATTAACAGTTTTCGAAGAGGCATGTCGTCGAAGGTTAGTTTTCCCAATATATCAAAGACTTTTCCACCGAGGGCCTTGCGTTCCTCATCCAATTTTTCCAATAAACGGCGATAAACATCACCCTCCCTTGTTTTGGATGCCACGAGGTTCCAGCAATGGCAGACTTCGGTTTGGCCAATTCTGTGAATACGCCCAAAGCGCTGTTCGAGACGATTGGGGTTCCAAGGCAGATCGTAATTGACCATCAGGTGTGCGCGCTGGAGGTTAATACCCTCGCCGGCCGCGTCCGTTGCCAACAGCACTTCTGTATCCTTGTCCTGGGTGAACAGTGTCTCGGCTTTTTTGCGTTCCTCACGCCCCATACCGCCATGAATGGTAACGACAGCTTCCGGCTTTCCGATCAGTGAACCGATGCGCTCCTGAAGGTAATTCAGGGTATCGCGGTGTTCGGTAAAAATGATTAATTTCCTGCGGTCACCATGAGCATCAAACATCTCCGTCTGATTCTGAAGGAGACGCGATAATTCATCCCATTTACGATCCGCGTGAGATTGACGGACACGCAGTGCGACTTGCGCCAGATCTTTCAGTATTGCAATTTCAGCTTTCAACTCACTGATGGTCTGGGCCGCCGATGCCAAATCGACTACACGCTCCTCGGTGTCTTCAACCTCCTCGTCCGGTGCGTCCTCGAGATCCTCAAGGTCATCATCCGACAGAGACGGTATCTCTTTTTGCCAATCGATCCGGACTTCCGCACCCCGCTTGAGCAGCTCCTCTTCACGGCACCTTTTCTCAAGGCGCTCCCTGCGCCGGCGGAGCGATTGATAGATTGCTTCTGGCGAAGAGGCCAGCCTCCGCTGCAGAACCGTAAGAGCAAATCCAACCGTGCCTCTTCGGCCGTCGTTGGCCAGTTGTTCGGCTC
>CAZMVS010000431.1:0-6597 GCA_964569525.1 uncultured Planctomycetales bacterium | reverse complement strand
CACTTCGATCTGTTGCCAGCCAACGAAATGATAGTTCAGTTTCTTTTGGAAGGTTTGCCCGGTTTTATCCGTGGCCCTAAAGGCGACGCGGTGCGCGTTGGGTTTATAGAGCCAAAGGCGAACCCGTTTGGCGGTGGTGTTTTCAGGAATTGAGCAGATGGTCTGAACGTAGTTGCCTCCGCCGGTAAAGGAATAATGAAGAGCCAGGCAACCGGAGCGATCATGGCCGACGGTGTTATCCCATTCGACAGAACCGGCAGCTCCGGGAAACTCCGGGCCGTTGGAAAAAGACCACGTTTTTGCTGAAGAGGGATAGTCGAAGGTGAAATCCGCATTAGGTTTAGCCTGTATCGAGAGGCAGAGACCGAGGAACAGGACGAGTCCGAATATTTTTCCGTGCATATTTAACTCCACGAGTTTGGGTGTTCAGCCAATCATTGTCATGCCGGTCGAATGATCAATATAAATCATATTCAGAGGTAGTCCACAAAAAGAGGATTAAAGCAAGGCAGGAACGAGCCGGTGTTTGTAAAGCACTCTTCCGCAAAGATGAAGGTGGCAGGATGCTTCTCCGCTCAAAAAATTCTATAATCAGTGTCTAATTGGAATGTTCTTTCATAGTCAGGTATTCATCAGGTGATGGGAGGGGAAAGCGATAAGATGCCTTCCGTCTTTATATTCCGACCTAATTAAGAGGAAAATAGTTATGCCATCGCGGATTGCTGGTTTTTACATGTTGCTGGCGGCGGGCATGCTGGTCGGCGGGTTCGCCCGGACGGGTTATGCCGCCGAGGTGCTGCGCAACGGGGATTTCGAGGGGACATTTTACGACTATACGGTGGGCGAGGTGGCCAGCGAGTGGGAGCCGTGTTATCGTCCGGATCCGGTGGGGACCACTTGGAGTCGATCGGAGCCGGGAGGTTCATACGGTCATGCTCAGAAGATCAAGGTGGATTACGACAGTGCGGCGGGGATTTGTCAACGGATCACCGGTTTGCCGGCGGGGGAGACGGTGACGTTTTCGGCCTGGGTGTATCCACGGACCATGGATACCAGTGTTTGGATCGCAATAGATTCCGAGAACAGTTTAGGTGAAAACGAACTGCCCATAAGTGGAACGCAGTTTCCGCACGCTATTTGGGAATGGAATTATCAGGAGATCAACGCAACGGTTGGTGCCGCCGGTGAGGTGGCGGTTTATTTATGGGTGGAGCAGGGTACGGTTGCCCAGTGGTCATGTGAATTTGACAACGCTAGCTTGCAGATCGATGTCCCCGTCACGGCGATTAACGATTTGGCGGTGGAAAACACCTTGAGCGATGCGGTTAAGTTGATCTGGTCGGCACCGATCGGGGGAGCGGAATATGATGTTCGGTATTCGAATGAGCCGATCACCGCGGATAATTGGGATGTGGCCACGCCGGTGACCGCGCAACGTCCGCCAATCGCCAAAGCGTTTAACGCGCCGCAATATATTTGGGTTCGCGGTTTGGAGGCGGGGACCGGTTATTATTTTGCTATCCGCACGCAAGACAGTGAGGGGACTTGGTCGGATGTTTCGAATTGTGTGACGGCAAGTACTGAGTCGCAGGGATCGGCCCCGTACTGGGCTTGGGCCATGAAGGAAGCCTTGAACGATTGGTACACGCACAAATTGAACACCGCCAAGGATGCCGCTCAGAATCGAGGGGCCACCGCGGATAATCCGGGCAATCCTTATACGTGGTATCACTACAGTTTGGATAAGGACTGCGAGTTCCAGCCGGGACTGGCGGCGATTTTGATGATCGTGCGCGATCCGGATGAGCCGTTTGATATGTTGCAATATTATCGCGAACTGTCGGATCACGTGTGGGAATACTCATTTCGCAATACCAACATTGACGGTGGAGAATATTTGCGCACAGGGCAGAAAGTCTCGGTATGGAATGAATCGCATCACTTGGGCGAATTGTCCTGGAACGGAGTGGAGTTGATTGCCGTGGATTATGACAATCCCAAATGGATCAACCGGGGGATCGAGTACAGCGACTTTTTTGAGAATTGGACGGGATACACCGGCGATGCATCCACCGGCGGGCCGCACCTGCATTTTAAGAGTATGTGGTTTAAGGGATATGAATACGATCATTCGGACGTAAGGCCGGGATCTTTGGTGGATACGCCGGAGGATCGCCGCTTAACGCGGATGTTGTGGTACGTGGCTTGGCGGGATACGCAGGCGGAGATGCCGACCAGCGAACGGAACATCAAAAACTTCCTGTACGAGATGGATGTGGCGATGGCTGAGGATGCCGTCAAAACGGATTTGGGTAAACCGTACGGGGTTTTGCCCGGTGAAATTCGTTACGACAATCACACCATCGGCGGGTATTCCGGCAAATGGTGGGAAATGAAAGCTTCGCTCGGAGGCACCGTCGGCGGTAGCGGCGAATGGTGGTGGGATTGGCGAGTCGGTTGGGTATCCCAGCGGGCGGCTTATTACGAGTTGGTCGATCAATACGTTATGACGGGCGAAGAGCGGTTTATTGTTCCCGTCCGCGAGACCATTCGGCATTTCAGCGTGGACGAGGCGATCAACGATATTCCGCCGCAATACTTATTCATTGATGACGAATATTACAGCGGGCCGACCGAGCCTTGGCCGGATTACAACGATCCTTGGGGTGGATATCAGTATGTAGTGAACTTGTTGTATCGCCAATACACCGGGGATACGCAATTCGACAATCACTGGTTGGGACATGCCCAGACCTTGTGGCAGGTTCTGCCGCGGCGGGGTGAGCGGCGGGCACAACGGATGATTCGCTCCACCTTGGAATGGACCGATCACAATCTGGACTCGGATGAGTGGCAACCATGGAAAGGGAGTGCCCCGTTTTTTATGGCCTGGAAAGTCACTGGAGAGAAGGAATGGCTTTGCCGGGCGTTGGACGAAGATTTGGGCTCCAGTTTTATACAGGCGGCGTACAACGGGATCCCCAGCACGAATATTAACCGGATTCCCGATCAGCCTATCACCTGGGAAGGAACCAACAGCAATTTCGCCAACCTGGTATTGGAGTGGGATAACACACATATCAAGTGGCTGAGTTACAACTTTGATCCGCAGGATCGCCCGGCGAGTATTCGGTTGTGGTCTTTTCAGCCGGGGCATTACGTTTTCCGTCACGGGCCGGATAACGATTTAGACGACCAGATGGATTCGGTGGCCCATACGCAGGTGTTTACCTGTCGGCAACGTCGGCAGAAGCTGGATTTGACTTTCCCCAGTGACCGGATGGAGGTTTTCGAGATCGTGCCGATCGAATGTCCGCTAGCGGGGGACACCGACCAGGACGGGGATGGCGTGGGTGATCACTGTGACAACTGCCCGGTGATTTATAATCCTGATCAGGTGGATAGTGACGGCGACGGGATCGGTGACGCCTGCGATAATTGCGGGGACAACGACGCCGACGCCGACGGTGCGTGTGACAGTGTGGATAATTGCCCGAATTTGTGGAATCCCATACAAGGGGATGAAGACGGGGACGGAGTCGGTGATGGGTGTGATCAATGTCCGGGTACGCCGGCGGGCATGCCGGTGGATGCAGTGGGTTGCATTATTATTATTGCCCCGGATATGGATGCGGATAGTGATGTGGATATGAGCGATTTTGCACAGGTGCAGTGGTGTCTGACCGGCCCATACGGCGGTCCGCCGACGACCGGGTGCGAGGATGCCGACCTGGATGGGGATACCGACGTGGATAACGACGATCTTGCTATTTTAATTGACTGTTTAAGTGGTCCGAACGTGCCGGTCGATCTGGAATGCCTGCCGGAATAAGGGGGTGAGGTGGCCGGGCGGAACTGCTTCCCAGTAATAATTGAGGTGTTCGGTGAATTGAATACCGTCATTTCTTCCGGGCGGACTGACTGGGTTCGGCGGGTCGGAAGGATTGGCGGTTATTTTATAGGATTGACGGCATGGTTTATAATTTCGGGACCGTTGTAAGGCAGATACCGGCGGGGGGTTGAAATAAGGGACGTTGAATGGGCGACTCATCCAAACAACATGCACACAATGAATCTGCGTCACATGAAGATGTTCGTCAATTGAAGGAGACAGTTCACCAGCAGAATGCCCGGTTGCAAAACCAGGCCTTCAACATCGAGCAATTGGAGAAGGATTACGAGCAGCAGGCGAACTGGTTGAAAGACCTGGAGCGGGTGCGGGATGAGTTGCAGAGCGAAGTGGATCGACTTAACCGTGATCACCAGGACAGCGCGGAGCAATTGCAAGCCCGTTTGCAGGAAAGCGAAAACCAGCTTGTCGAAACCCGCCAGCAACTGCAAAGCAAGCAACATCAAATCCAGGTTTGGCAAAACGAGGTGGAGGAACACGAAAACAGGATAAGCGAGCTGATCGATCAAGTGGAAACTTTATCCGGTGAACGGAACGGTTTGCAGAAAAACCTGGAACAAGAGAGACGGCAGTATCAGGAATTAGAAAAACAGCGATGCGAATTGGAATCGCGTTGCGGCCAGTATGAGGATGACAAGAACCAACTGAAATCGGCCTTGCGGGAGACGCGGCAGCGTTGTGGAGAAATGGAGAATGCCATCGAGGTTGCCGATCGCGAAAAAGCGGAAGCTTTGCAGGAGCAGGCGCGGTTGCATGAAAAAGTCGATCGGCTCAACAGGACCATTCAGGAATTTCAACATCAGCGGGACGAGGAAACGGGGCGTTGTGCCCAAGCTCAGGCGGAGCTTGAGTCTGCGATAGCGGATGCCCGGGCGCGGGCCGACGCACTTCAAGCGGAATTGGCGGGGCGGGATAAACGGTTGGAGGAGGCAGAGTCCTGGCGGCGGGAGCTTCAGCAGTGGTATGACAATTTGCGGGTGGCGGCGGATGGCCTGGAACATGAAAAAGTGGAACTCGAGGAAAGACTGGCGGAAGCGGAGGCCCGCAATCAACAGCAAAGCGAACAGGCTGATCGATACCTGTTGGAGGGCAGGGGTGATAACGAGGAACCATCGCGACGAGAAAAGGAACTGGAACATAGCGTGGCCTCGTTGCAAAATGAGCGTGACCAGTTGAAAGCGGAGTTGTCGGCTGGCAGAAACCACCAAGACGATCAAATTCAGCAAATGCAGCGGAACCTGCATCAGCGTGATGAGCAGATCAAGGTTTTGAGAGGGGAAATACTGGCCCTGCAGCGGGAGATGGAACAGAAAGAATTGCATGCGGAAGCGGATTTTATGGGGGACATGATTTTGAAGGAATCATTATTTTCCAAAAGCAGGTCCGGCAGTCGTACGACGTGGATACAGCGTAAAAATTGGTTGTGGGGATTGGGAGTAGCGGCGGCTTTGCTTGTTGCGGTTTGGTTTTACAACGTGCAGAAGCCCGCATATCGCCTGACCGGCATGGTGGTGTTGCCCCGGGATAACCAAGAGGCGGCTGATGTAGCAGTGTCAATGACAGAAGAATATCCCGAACTGGAAAGCGAATTGGATGCCGCCCATGGCCTGTTGCGTTTGTCTTGCGTGACCCATCAACCGCGAACCGGCGCGGAGCAACTGAACGTCCGGGGTTACGCGCTGGCGGACAAAATCAACGCTGTCGTTGCCAGTCAGCCGGCGGAAACGAAAGAAGACCCGCCCGGCCCTCGTGCTCGTTTAGCGCAAATGGCGGAGCAAATGAGCGAATTGATTGCCGATCTAAGAGATCCTGAAAAATTAACTTCTGATACGAATCGCCGGCAGTTGAAAAAAGCGTGGCGTTCGGCCCGGCAGGAGAAAGAGCGCCTGGTTGCTGAACTGGAGGAAGCAAAAGCGGGTAAAGTAAATCCGCCGCCACCTGTTGAGCAGATCGCTATCGACCCGGACAAACTGACCACTGTGGAAGAAGCGGATACCGCCTTGCGCGCGGCCATCAGCAAGGCCAACGAATTACGAGGACAAATGGCTCGGCAGATGGTCAATACCCTTGATTCGCAAGCGGGGCGATTTGAGTCGCTGCAAAAGACATTGCGGAAAGCGGATGAGGAATTGAAGCAACTGTCGGCTGGCGGGCGGGAGAAAAAGGTGAGGGAAAGTCTGCAAATTCTTCGTCAGCAATTGTCGAAGTGCAATGAACAAGCGACCCAGATGGGCGAATTGTGGGGGCAATACCGGGAGAAGCTCAGCGAGGCAAGTTTGGCGGAAACATTATCCAACGCTCTGAATCAACTAGGGCCGTCGGCGAAGGATTTTGTTACTCATACGCAGAATGTATTGGACAAAGCAGACCAGGCACGGAATGAGCTTTTGGAGCAAAGCGACTCCCAGCCGACCAAGCTGGTGGTCTTGAACAAATCCATCCAACGTATTTTGAAAAAAGTGGGGCAAAAGCGGGACGAGGCGGCAGAGGCGGCGGAGACGTTTTGGCTAGCCCGAAACGTGCCATTGGCGACCTTAGCTGGTGAGTTATCCAACGGGCGGCAACAAGTGGTCGCCCGTCGTCAGCGGATAGCGGAGCATTTACGCAACCAAGCTCATGCTCGTTTAGCGAAGGATTATCAGCAACGGCAGCGCGCCCGCGACGAGCGAATTCATTCCCTTCAGCAG
>CAZMVS010000430.1:0-3602 GCA_964569525.1 uncultured Planctomycetales bacterium | reverse complement strand
ACGTGAACATATCCGTCATGAACACGAGCAGATTCATGCCTCGGTCAAAACCTACCGTAGCGAATTGACCGAACTGGAAGAGAAGCTGCACAAGATGCAGATGGAATTGCAGGAAGTGCGTATCCGGATTGACGATCTGAGCGCGCGGATCAAGGAAGAACTGGATATCGACTTAGCTGAGGCCTATGCCGAGTACGAACACCAGGAGGACCAGGATTGGGAAGCCCTTGAGGCGGAAATTAACGAATTAAAGGAAAAAATCCGCCGGCTGGGTAACGTCAATCTCGACGCCATTGCCGAACAGGAAGAATTGGAACAGCGGGCCGAATTTCTCAGTTCTCAGCACCAGGATTTGCAGCAGTCACGCAAGCAATTGGCGGAACTGATCGATAACCTCAATCGCGAGTGCCGGGACCGTTTCACCCAGACCTTTGAAAGTGTTCGCGAACATTTCCAGGAGCTATTCCGCAAATTGTTTGGCGGCGGCAAAGGCGATGTCATGCTGGAACAGCCCGCCGATGGGCAGGAGATGGATGTTCTCGAAGCGGGTATCGATATCCAGGCCCGTCCGCCCGGCAAGGAACTGCAGAACATTTCGCTGATGTCCGGTGGCGAAAAGACCATGACCGCTATCGCGTTGGTGTTGGCGATTTTCCGCAGCCGACCGTCCCCCTTCGCCATACTCGACGAGGTGGACGCCGCCTTGGACGAATCCAACAACGAGCGGTTTAACCATATCATCGCCGACTTTTTGGAACACTCGCAGTTCCTGCTGATCACCCACTCCAAGCGGACCATGTCCATCGCCGACGTGATGTACGGCGTGACCATGCAGGAAGCCGGCGTGAGTAAACGGGTCAGCGTCCAGTTCGATTCCCACGACGATCAGACCGCCGCGGCGTAAAAGGTAATGTGTGATACCAGTGCGTCTTATGATGATTTACAGTTTCTTGTTGGTACTGAATTGATCGAAAAAATGCACCGATATTTGTAATCTTATGCAATGCCCTTCTTGTCATACCCGTTTGGTAACCCGTAAGACGAAACAAGGGTTTGTTTATAAGTGCCCCAAGTGCCGGGGCAGCGCGGTAACCCTTACAGTTTTGCGGAAAGGCGGCGTCGATCCGCAATTCATCCAGAAGATATGGCATAAAAGTAAAGAGCAGCCGGCTGCCGGTCGGGATTGCCCGTTGTGCGGGAATCCGATGAGGAAAGTACACACCCGGGTTGATCCGTTCCCTGATATTTTAACTTTGGACGTATGCCCGTTGTGTCCCGCCATCTGGTTCGATCCGGGGGAGTTTGCTTCTGTGCCCACGGTTGGTCCCGGTCCGAAAATGAGGCCGGAAAAACAAGAGCTTTCGCCGAAGGCCAAAGAGCAATTGGCCCTCTACGAGCTCGAAAAAACTAAACGCCGTTCGATTTCCGAGGATGGTTTTTCCCCCGCGGCTACGTGGCATTGGCTGCCTGGCCTGCTGGGCTTGCCCGTAGAAGTTGACGCGCCGGAAGTCAAACAAAAACCCTGGACCAACCGGCTTGCTATGGGTCTGTGCATTCTTGCGACTCTGGTTGTTTTAGTCCCCGCCATGCGGTCGCCTGTTCCTGCTTATGTTCCGGTCTGCGGATCATTAATGGAAAGTGTTTATCATACATGGGGTTTCGTGCCGGCTGACCCGTTCGCCATGGGCGGCCTGACTCTGGTGACCTCATTTTTCCTTCATGGCGGGATCTTTCACCTGCTGGGCAACATGTATTTCCTGTTCCTCTTCGGCGATAACGTGGAGGATCGCCTTGGCCACCTGCGCTTCGTTTTGATCCTTCTATTGGCCCACGCGGGTGGAATGTTTGCTGAAGTCTTGTTCGGCCCACGACCGGATGTCCCCTGTGTGGGAGCCAGTGCCGGCATCAGCGGCGTCGTAGCCTTTTATGCCATTACCTTCCCTCATGCCAAGTTGGCCTGGATGTTTCGCTACTTTTTGTTTTGGCGATGGTTTGAATTCAGCGCGCTCACCGGCCTGATGCTGTATCTCGGCTTGCAGGTAATCGGAGCTTATATGCAACTCAGCGGCTTCGGCAGCGTTTCCTACCTCGGCCACCTCGGCGGCCTGATCGTCGGCATCGCCTTCGCGCTCTACCACAAATACATGCCTCGTCACAAACTCAAGCAGACTATGGTTACCGTGGAAGAATATTGACATGATTAGACATTGATGGTTGAGAACAAAGACGTTTTCAGTCAGCCACTTTTGCTGACCAGATACCGTCTCGCCAATTCACACAACATCTTCATGCCTACCGGAAGGGCATCATCGTTGAAATCAAATTGCGCGCTGTGTAGGGTGGGGTACTCTTTTTGATCAAGCGGACGAACACCCAGGCGGAACAACGCCGATGGCACATGCCGGGCGTAAAATGCGAAATCCTCCACGCCCATGCTCGGCGGTTCATCACTGGCAACATTCTCTTGCCCGAGCATTTCTTTGCCGACCGCGGCGATCGTATTCACTAAAGAATCATCATTCTCCAGCGGCGGATACCCTTCGTGAAAAACGACTTCCGCCTGCCCGCCGTGGGCCTGTGCCGTTTGTTCGGCAATTATTCGAACTGCGTTTTTCATCCCGTCACTAACCGCCGGCTGCGTGAATCGTAGTGTCCCCTGCATCCAGCAATGATTCGGAATCACATTACACGCCGATCCCGCTTTTACCTGCCCCACGGTGACCACCGCCGGGTTCAACGGATCAACCACCCGTGAAACGATCGTCTGCAAAGCGGTAATGACATGCGCGCCGATCACAATCGGGTCCACCGTCCGGTGCGGCGAGGCTCCGTGTCCACCTCTGCCGGTGACGGTAATTTCGAACGCGTTATTCGCCGCCGTCGCTGCCCCACGACAAAAGGCGATACTACCCACCGGCCGCTGCGGTGAGCCGTGCAAGGCCAACATCCCCTCCACGCCGAGTTGCTCCAACATACCCTGCGCACACAATCGCCCGCCGCCCCCCGTGTCTTCCTCATCCGGCTGAAAGATGAACACTACACGCCCGGGCAATTCATTCGCTACCTGCGACAGCACCATCGCCGTGCCCACCAGGTTGGCCGTATGCCCGTCATGCCCACACGCGTGCATCACCCCCACGTTTTTCGATGCATAACTGAGGCCTGTATCCTCCTCAATTGGCAGCGCATCCATGTCTGCCCGCAAACCCACGCACGGCCCGTCTTTGCCGGGATTCAAAACTGCCACCACGTCGGTCTCAATAAACGGCGGCAACACTTTTATATTCGCTAATCGCTCCAACACGCCCCGCACCTTCCGCGCGGTTTCATGTTCCTTTCGCGACAGCTCCGGATGCGCATGCAGATCCCGCCGCAGGGCGACCACCTCGTCCAACACCCCCGCGATTAAATCATCCCACTGGTTACTCATTTGGCGGCTTTCTTTTTGGTCTCGATAAGACGTAGCCGAAGATCACGAAAACGCACTTCCGTCGGCGGCCCGCTGTGAATCTGCAACGCGATCATGCCAAATTCCCGCTTATCGTCACGCAGATGCGTGCAAACCGTTCCGTTGATCTCCACCCGTATCTCGTATGCCGTCT
>CAZMVS010000429.1:0-7565 GCA_964569525.1 uncultured Planctomycetales bacterium | reverse complement strand
AACCTTCGTGCCGGATGGCTAACATGGACTGGTAATAACCGAAGACACCACCAAGAATAGCAATAATCAAACTCAAGGAAAGGATCACTTCCAAAAGAGTGAATCCTCTTTTGTGCTTGGCTGATGCCAACCTGTTTTTCAAAGTATTGCCTATCACTATGGCTCACCCGGCAAATCCAGCAAATCTGAAAACTCGTCCCGGTTCGCTAATAAATACTTCTGTAACTGATCAAAATCTCCTTCCCGAAACATCTTGAAAGCGTTGTCCATAATCTGTGCCTGGGTTTCGTTAAATTCGCTTGGATCAATTTCTCCGGACTGGACCCTATTTATTATCTCAAGCATAAAACCGGAGCCCGTACTGATTCCCCCACCAGCAGCGCTCGATTCGGATTCGCCGGAAGATTCCCCCCCCTCATCCTGCGATCCACTTGTATCTTGCTGGTAGGAGCCCATATCAGAACCCGGCAGTTGTTGCTGCTTCGTTCCCAGGTAAACGTTCTGGGGGTATAACCGGTGGATGGTATAAACGGAGTGAAAATCCCGCTCTTCCACCTCGACTTCCATTTCCGGGTCCTCGATTTGTTGTGCCCGCAAATCCTGGTCATAGCAAATGTGCATGGTCAGCGACAAGAGTCCCTCGGTCTCTGTTTCCTCGAAGAACATCAACCAGGTAAATCCGGGATACAAAACACCGAAGTCCCCCTTGAGTACTTCATCTTCGCTTTCCGGCTTAAGCACACCGGCCCGCAGTTCCGACATTTTGCTCTCGGCCAACATCACTGCCCGCGTGTATTGATCGCTGGTCCGGGCGGCATTAAGACCGGCGTTGATCTGCAAGCCCACCACGGACAAACCCAAGACAAGTAATCCCAAGGCCACCAGGACTTCGAGCAACACAATGCCCGGCAGCACATATAAAGATGACGCCGCGAAAGGCCGTCGTTTTGCGACGATCGTCCGACGAGCAATCATGTTGTTTGCAACCTTGGGTTTCACCTTGAAATACTCCTCCGACCGGTTCGCGGCGATCCACCTTGCCCCATGTGCACTTGAAGGATGTTGTCCTCCGTAATCACCATTGGATCGGTAAAATCCTGGTGCAGGATTGGTGACGCTCCTTCCTCGCGCATCAGCTCTACCTCTTCCGTTCGCAAGGCCCGTTGAATCCAGGTTTCTCCGGTACGGCCGTCCACGATCACGTTTAAGATCCGACCCACGTGGGAGGACTTGATCTCCACATCCGGCGGCAGATCGGTCAATACGAAAGTGACCCAATCGCAGGTACCATCCGGCTTGAAAGTTAAAGGTACAAAAGTCGCCTCCGTGCCTTCTTGTGGAGACGGGCCGGCAATCGGGTTTTGCCCGGTGATTTCAAAACTCGGCTGACCGGGCAACACCGCCACGCATCGCGTTCCTTGCTGCAGGACATCATCCCCCAGCCACTCCCAGGCAAAATCGCTGAACTGATCCGGATTTTGTAGTGGATCGGCTTCGCGGGAGACGGTCGGCTGCTCGGTACTCGCCGCCACTTCCACTTTCTTGTCCGCATGTGTGTCCTGCGGATCAGGCGTACCCGGAAACGAAACTCGATAGCGGATTCCATCCTGCATAGCCCGGGCATGAGTCATGGTCACCAGCGAACGCAGCCGACGCGCGGATTCCTCAAGCGAACGCCGATGCAATTCACCCGCCAAATTCGGAAAAGTAAGGGCCGTGATCAGCCCGAGAATGAGGACCACCAGCAGTACCTCCAATAATGTAAATGCCCGCTGATGCATCCTCATACTCTCCATCAATTTTGACTTTTCTGACCGAGATGACGGGCGATCCATCCAACCGGCAGGTTGATCGCTTTAACAAACAGCTGATTAATCGCTCTTCGTCCAGTTGCCGATGTCGTCGTCGGTGCCATCCTCGCCATCCGGACCCACGCTCCACAGATCATAGCTACCTGTGTTCACTTCGCCCGGGAACTTATACTTCAACTCGTTGCCCCACGGATCTTTAAGATTGGCCAGATCCTCAAGGTACGGACCGCCCCACTGCTCAGCCTTGTCCTCATCATCCGGCTTTTCTACCAATTGGCTCAGCTCCTCCGGGTAGGTATGCATCTGCATGTGATACATCCGCAAAGCCGTTCCTACACCACCGTTTTTGCTGACCTTGGTCTTGGCCAAGCTCTTTTCCGCTCCCGATTGGATACCGGTAAAGCTCGGCACCACAAACGCCGCCAGCAAAGCGATAATCGCCACCACCAACAGCACCTCGATCAGCGTAAAACCGCTTCGCCGCTGACTTCTCATCCGCTTGGTCTTCTGCATCTGCTTAAACTCCTTGAAACAAAACACCCGGTTAATGCCACAGGTCATCAACCACCTTGGTCTTCCACGACCATTTCCCTTGTATGTCCAATAAACGCCGACGATGCTTTCTTACGCTCCCATCGCCGTACTCATCTTCAAAATCGGAACCAGCAAAGCCACCGCAATCAGGGCTACGAAGGCCGCCATAACCACCAACATCAACGGCTCCAACAAACGCACCCCCAAGTCGATCTGTCGACCCGTGCGGGCTTCGTTCGAATCAGCGATCTGAACCAATACGTTGTCCAGATTGTTACTCTCTTCCGCTACGGCAATCATGTCGATAATATCCGCCGGAAACAAACCGCTTTCACCCAGCGGGCCGGCCAACGTTTCCCCCCGCGATACGTTCTCCGAGGCCTTCTCGATCTCCTCGGCCAAAATCCTGTTCCCCGCCGAGTCTTTGGCGATTTTCAACGACTGCAACATTGGTACGCCATTGCGCAACAGTGTGCCCAATATCCGGCAGAACCGGCAGATGGCCACCATTTGAATAATCTTTCCCAAAACGGGCGCCTTGAACTTGAATCTCTCCCAGGCTTGCTGACCTCGCTCGCTTTTCAACACGGAAGAAACTCCCAAAGCAATGGCAAAGAAACCAGCAATTACGAAAAACCAACGGTGAATCAAAAGATCGCTGAACCCAAACAAGGCCTGCGTCACCCAGGGCTTGTCCACTCGTTCAAGAAAAATTCTGATCTTGGGCACCACGTACACCATCAGCGCGGTCACCACGCCCATACCCACAAGCAGTAACACGCAAGGATAGATCATCGAACCGACCAGCTTATTGCGCAATTCGTCCTGCCGCTCCACGAAATTTGAAATGCGCAGCAACACGTCTTCCAGGAATCCGCCCTGCTCACCGGCGCGGATCATAGAAACAGACAACTCGTTGAACACATTGGGATGCTTGGCCATCGCATCCGCTAGCGTTTCTCCACTGGATACGTCGTTGTGTACTTCCCGAAGGATCTCCGACAACATGGGGTTGGCCCCCTGCCGGGCTAATACATCGATCGACCTCAACACCGGTACGCCGGCATTCAGCAGGTCCGCCAACTGGCTGTAGAACGAGCTCAGCACCCGCAGCTTGATCTTTCGCTTCCGCCCGGTGAACGACTTGGACTGTTGCCCCCCCTCCTTTACCGAGAGGGGAAACAGGTTGCGGTCGTCCAGCATGCGCAAGGCCGCCTGCTGGCTCTCCGCCGTTACGACCCCGCCCACCTTCTGGCCACTGGTGGTCTTTGCCTGGTACGAAAATGTTGGCATTGCTTAAATCGCCCTGATCATTCACTACTGCCAGCCGCTTCGCTGGAAACCTCCCTTGAGGAATCCTCCTCTAAAGCGTCCGATAAAACTCTCGTTTTCAATAGTATATCGGGAAATAATCGGCCCAACACGAACCGCATTTGCCGACCTTCCCTGGCCTGCTGTCCGGCGAGAGGAAACTGAAAGGCAGCCTCCATGCCGCAGTTAGTCTAAGTGCGGTAAGAACTTAGATCAACTACCGCCCAGGCTGACCGTCTTGTTTCGTATCTGCTTACGGACACGGCGTTTACTTATACCAACTAACCCCGGCCGCGCCGCATCCGAATCGTCCCCTGGTCCAACATCTTACTAATAAACATAAATTCCTGCGGAAAAGCCGCTTACAAACATTTTGAGCGCCAAATTAAACCGGGAAAGACGGAAAACACGTCTGTAAAGCGTAGATGAATTTTTGACGCTTCTTCCGGCCGGGAGAGAGGAAAGGCCAGCCTGCACCTTCGCTTTCTGATTCATTTCCCAACTTATCGCAGGCAATACTTTTTCCCGTGCCCCGGTTCGGCTAGAATTGCCGATTCGCATACGGTTATCGTGGATAAAATTGACGGGGCCACTTCCCCGCGTGCCTTCGGCGGAGCAACATTAAAGTGCTCACGGACTGCGAAGTAACCCGGCGGCCACCCGTCGCTATAGTTACAACTTAAAACAGTAGGACATGCCTCCATGGCTCAAAAGTCGTGTAACCAGATCAGGAAAGAATTCATCGAATTCTTCGAAGGGAAGAAACATACCGCTGTCCCCTCGGCCCCGGTCATCCCACCCGATGACCCGACGCTGATGTTTACCAACGCAGGAATGAATCAGTTCAAGGACGTGTTCCTGGGCACCGGCAGTCGCCCCTTTTCCCGGGCTGTGGATTCGCAAAAATGCATTCGCGTTTCCGGCAAGCATAACGACCTGGAACAGGTCGGCAGGGATACGTATCACCACACTTTCTTCGAGATGCTGGGCAACTGGTCTTTCGGTGATTACTTCAAGCGCGAAGTCATCAGCTGGGCGTGGGAATTACTCACCACAGTCTGGGGGCTGCCTAAGGATCGGCTTTACGCCACGGTGTTCGGCGGCGACGAAGAAGACGGTTTGGAAGCGGACAATGAGGCAGTCGCAATGTGGAAGGAAATGACTGACATCGATCCTTCCCACATCCGACACTTCGGGAAAAAAGATAACTTCTGGGAAATGGGCGCCACCGGCCCCTGCGGACCGTGTAGCGAAATTCACATGGACATGACGCCGGACGGTTCCGGCGGGGAACTGGTTAACGCCGATGATCCGCGGGTCATTGAAATCTGGAACCTTGTATTCATTCAATTCAACCGGGACGAGTCCGGCAAGCTGAGCCCTCTGCCAGCCAACCACGTGGATACAGGTATGGGCTTTGAGCGTATCGTGGCAGTCCTCCAGGGCAAACGCAGTAATTATGATTCTGACGTGTTCGCTCCGTTGATGCAAAAGATCGCTGAACTTGCCGGCAAAGAATACACCGGTAAACTCGGCAAAGGGGCTGAAGTGGATAATGCCTTTCGCGTAGTGGCCGACCATGCCCGTATGCTGACTTTTTCTATCACAGACGGCGGCAAACCCAGCAACGAAGGGCGCGGCTACGTGATCCGACGGATTCTCCGCCGGGCAGCCCGGTTCGGTCGTCAACAGTTCGGCCAAACTGAGCCCTTCCTGTACAAGCTGGTACCCACCATCGTTGAGCACATGTCCGGGGCGTTTCCGGAACTTAAACAACGGGCTGACCACGTGGCTGACGTAATTCGTGACGAAGAAGAAAGTTTCAACCGCACTCTGGATCGGGGCATTGCCTTGTTCGAACAGGCCGCCGAAAAAGGAAACGCCATCACCGCCGACGATGCCTTCAAGCTTTACGACACATACGGATTCCCCTTGGACCTGACCGTGCAGATGGCCACCGAGCGGGGTATGTCCGTTGATGAAAGCGGTTTTGAAAAGCTGATGACCGAAGCCAGGGAAAAAGCCCGCGCGGCGGCCAAACAGTACACCTCAATGGTTATTGAAGGCGATCTGCCGGTAACGGATGATTCGGCCAAGTATGAAACCGATAAGATGCAGGCCAGGGTCATCGGCCAAGTCCGGGACAACAAGCTGAATGAACAAGGCAGCCTGACGCCTGACGACGACGAGACCGCCCTCGTTTTGGACAAGACCTGCTTCTATGCCGAGCAGGGTGGCCAAGTAGGCGATGAAGGAACCATCGTCACCGAAACCGGAACCTTCAACGTCACCACGACACAAAAACTGGGTGACGGCATCTTACATTTCGGTTCGGTAACCTCCGGAAAGATCGAGATTGGCCAACGAGCAGAGATGAACGTTGATCATCGGCGGGCGATGGTCCGCAAGAATCACACCGCCACCCACCTGTGTCACTGGGCATTACGCAAAGTACTCGGTGAGCATGTTCAGCAGCATGGCTCGGTCGTGGACGCGGATCGGCTGCGTTTCGACTTCGATCACAATGCGCCGTTAAAGCCGGAAGAAATCGCTGAAGTTGAACAACTGGTCAATGAGAAAATTTATGCCGACCTGCCGGTGACCGCACAAACCCTGCCTATTGAGCAAGCCCGGGATATCCCCGGCGTGCGAGCCTTTTTTGGGGATAAATACGGCGACGAAGTTCGCGTCATTACCATCGGTGAAGATCGCTTCTCGGTGGAATTTTGCGGAGGTACCCATCTGGCTCGCACCGGCCAGGCGGGTTTCTTCAAAATCGTCAACGAGGAAGCGGTGGCCAAGGGTGTCCGCCGAGTCACCGCGGTTACGGGGCCGGCAGCGGTCCAAACCGTCCAGGAACTCGAACAGCAACTTCGTGACGCCGCCCGACAATTGAATACCAGCCCCGAGCAACTGAGTGAGCGTCTCGCCGCTTTGCAGGAAGAAAACAAGAAGCTGCGCAAGCAGATACAAAAAGGCGCCGTCGCGGATATCAAGGCCCTCCGCCAGAAACTTCTCGACGAGGCGGAGAAAGTTAACGGCAGCACCGTCATTTTGGGTGAACTACCGGATGTACCCGTCCCTCAGATGCGGGAGGCGGCGGATTGGCTGCGCAGCCAGACAGGGTCGGCAGTGGTCTGCTTAGCCACCCGTAGCGAGGGCAAACCTTTATTGCTGGCGGCGGTAACCGATGACCTGATCAAAAAGGGGCTTAAGGCTGGCGACCTGATAAAACACATCGTGCCCTCCATCGAGGGCCGCGGTGGAGGCAAACCCAACATGGCCCAGGCTGGCGGAACCAAGCCCGAAGGCATTGCTGATGCCCTCTCCGCTGCCGGGGAATGGATAAGGCAAAAGCTCGGGTGATGACTGGCGATAGGCAATGCAAGGGAAAAGTTTTTTTTAGAAGCACAAATCTTTTGGCAGGGGGAAATATCGCCCAAATGCTCGGGTGAGTTCTATCTGTGTGGGATTTTCCGCATGAATGGGGACCACAGAGAAAAATCTGAAAAAATTCAGCCCATTCCTGCATCTTCTGTCTTCCCAAGTTCTATAATGAAAAAATGGGTGGATGCCTTGAAAACCGTGACCTTGAGTTGCGGTTTTTTTATAAGGCTGCACACTTTCTTTTAGGGCGATCATCCTTGAGACACGATTCTGCGCCGGATTTTCGCTGACGGGGATTTTGCCCGCCCGGCGATATCCCCT
This sequence comes from uncultured Planctomycetales bacterium, assembly GCA_964569525.1. GTDB lineage: Bacteria > Planctomycetota > Phycisphaerae > UBA1845 > PWPN01 > JAAYCU01. The sequence goes on along the minus strand of CAZMVS010000429.1, from coordinate 201 downwards.
ATCATAATTCAACCATCGATATTGATTTCGTAGTGAATCGCTAATCTGAGCGAATGGAGTCGCCGATGACTTATCCTCTCAAAAATATCCCCCGGAAAAATTTTGCCTGGTCATGCCCGGTACTCGCCATGTTGATCCTGCTGCTTGTCACCGGCTGTCCGCCGCAGGGCAAGGATCGTTTCACCACCGGCCTTGAGCCCG
>CAZMVS010000428.1:0-16728 GCA_964569525.1 uncultured Planctomycetales bacterium | reverse complement strand
TTTTTGTCGGCGACTTTCCGCGAAGTATGGAATTCAAAACCTGGTGCTGGCTTCTGAGGCCCGCAAAACCTTGCTGGAATGCCGTTGGCCTGGCAATGTTCGTGAGCTCCAACATGCCTTGGAAAGCGCGGCCTTGAAAATTACCGGATCGGTTATTGATGTTAGGGATCTTGCATTCTCAGCCACTGAAGATCCGGTCCAACGAGCTGAACGACGTATGGAGAGTGGCCAGCCAATCAACCTCGAACAGGTTGAGAAGGAGTTATTGGAAGAGGCTTTGAAAAAGACGACCGGTAACGTATCTGCAGCAGCCCGTTTGCTTTCCATCGGACGGGAGGCTATGCGCTATCGGCTAGCAAAGTTTGGCCTCGATCCGGAAAATTATGGATCCAATTCCGAGGAATGATCCGGCGGGAAGCTCTCAACGGTTTTGGAATTGGTCGGGTACGCGAAAATAAAAGGCTTATATGCATGTTAGTGGTTGAAAACAACAATCGATCGGTTCATTTCAACACCAGTGAAATAGTTTCCTCCTTGGAAACCTTGATAGGGCCTTGAAAATTAGGCTTTTTGGATGGCATGAAAATTGTCAATGGTGAGAAAGGGGTGTCTGAGTTTGATAGGGAACGAGGTTTGTCTCGGTGCCCCCGGCGTGCCTGCAGTGTAATAAATCGAGTGGAGTTGAATAGGATAAGTACCTTGTAGTTCAGTACTTGGCGTTATCTCCATCTTCGTATATATTAGCCTTGGATTTGGATATTTCTCAAAGGAGCGCAATCATGCGAAAACCGTTTTCTGATCTACAAAAAGCGAGAGGCTTTACTTTGATTGAGCTGTTGGTGGTAGTGGCCATCATTGCAGTGCTGATCAGCATTTTGTTGCCATCCTTAGCCCGGGCTCGTGAATTAGCCCGCCGAACTGTTTGTATGGCGAATCTCGATGGTCTGGGTAACGCAGCCACGCTGTACCACGAAGAGAACAAGCAGATCTTCCCTACGATGTGTCATGATCCCAACAGGAATAATACCCTTGTGAGTACAAATGTCGGCGGGAATGCCAACCTTTCTGACCATCAGATTATGAAAGGCCTGCGTAATGGTAATCTCCAAGACAGCCGAGCTTTTACCAGCAATACGCGCGGCTGGTTCAAATTGCTGGTTGGTGGTGACCAGGCCTCCGTGCAGCCCGAATCGTTTATTTGCCCCAGTGCCAGTCATCTGCAGCATTCAGCAGCGAGTGTTAAACCGATGGTCTATTCCGATGGTTCCTCCGCGGTTTTTGACAAGGATCCTTGGGGTGATGGCGATATGATACCCGCCGGCGCTGAATTTCAGCTTTATGATTGGATGGGCTGGGCTGAAGTTGGAGAAACCGGCCCGGATCCTGATGTTTTAGCTTATAACCAGTCAGAAAACAGGCAATTCAGCTATTCCTTCCAGATGGGTATAACTCATACCGTGACGCAGGGCGAACCTTTGGCTCCTTCCGGATCCTATAGCGGCAAGATTGGAATGACCCTTCACTCTACCCAGGATTCCAAAAAGGCCATTGCTGCCGATCGTAATCCCTATTCCAATGATGTAACGCAACGACAGAGTGGTGGATCAAATATCAACGGTGGTCTTTATGGTTTCGATCCCGACAAAAGTTCTGTTGGCGGTTTTGGTCCTCCGCCGGCAGATGGAGATCCTGCCAGTCTTGGTGATAATCCCAATGATAATATCTACGCCGCCATGGCCATGGGATCAGATGTGCTGAATTCTCGTAATCATAAGCGGGAAGGGCAAAATGTTCTTTATTTGGATGGTCATGCGGAATGGCGAGTAACAGCCATGTGTGGGGCCGACGATGACTTTATCTGGGGACGATACAATCCCGGAGGAATCGCCGGTGCTAGTGCGGGAGAAGCATTTCATGAAGAAATGATTTACAACGATAATCCCGGCCAGACGGGTTTGTGGTATGCCGCTTTGAAGCCTTATCCCACTGGACATACGGACTCGATATTGATCCCGTAAGAACTTGGGTTATAGAATCGGAATTTACAGCCTGCAAAGGATTTTCTTTTGCGGGCTGTTTTTAATTGGATGTGCCAGGTATGGTTAGAACCGATGGAATGGAACTTCCATATAAAGCTGTAGCAGGCAAACGTCTGCCGGTGATCAGCGGCTCGTTGTTACCGATTGAAATCGTGCTCCATGGGATATGCAGGCGATTGGTATAATGAATAAGTGTTGGCGAATCTGAAAGCCAATTTGCGGCGGTTGCGACTGATCTCCTCAAAACAGCCTTGGCAAGTGAGGGGCTGTTTGGTGCCGCGAAAGCTCATGTAAATTGACTTCCACCTGCTAGCCTATGACACTGCTTTATACGATTTATTATCGCCAGCTGAAATCTGCTGATCAATTCATATGATCCATTTGATGGAAACGCTCACCGTCGGCTGCGTTTTTTTCTGGCTTTTGCTTTTTTCTGCTGTTTCTTGCGGGCCTTTTTTCTTTTCTTCATTTTCTTCCTGCCGGGAGGCGGGCAAATCTCTTCCATGTCACTCGTCTGTCGCTGGATCGCGCCGCCGACTTTGCCGGGCAGACCGAATAGTCGAATAAATCCGGTCGCATCAGTTGAATCGTATTCTTCTCCCATGGTAAAGCTAGCCAGGTCCGGCATATACAGCGATTGCTTGCTCTTTGTTCCCACTGCCCGGCAGTTACCTTTATACAACTTGATGCGCACCTTGCCGGTCACCGGAGCCATCGCCCGATCAAAGAACGCATCCATTGCTTCCCGTAGCGGCGTGTACCACTGTCCGTAATAGACCAGCTCCGCATACCGTAAGGCCAACTGTTGTTTGTAATGCAATGTATCCCGATCCAGACAAATACATTCTAACGCCCGCCGACCTTCGTAGATGATCGTGCCGCCCGGGGTCTCGTACACACCACGGGATTTCATCCCCACCAGCCGATTTTCCACCAGGTCCACTTGGCCCACGCCATGCTTACCGCCAATCTCGTTGAGCTTCTCGATCAGCTTCACACCGTCCATCTTCCGACCGTTCAAACCCACAGGAATCCCACCTTCAAAATCGAGTTCCACGTAATCGGCTTTGGCCGGTGCTTTTTCAATCGGACTGCTTAGCACAAGCATGGCATCGCGCGGCTCTTCCCAAGTGTTCTCCAGTTCCGCCCCTTCATGCGATATATGCCACAGATTGCGATCCCGCGAATAAATGCTCTTCCTTGACTGCTCGATCGGTATATTCCGTTCCTTGGCATAATCAATGGCGGCTTCCCGGCTGCGCAATTCGAACTGCGGATCCTTCCATGGGGCTATGATCTGCAGCGACGGATCCAAGGCCATGTAGGTCAACTCGAAACGGACCTGGTCGTTCCCCTTGCCGGTTGCTCCATGGGCCACCGCGTCCGCCCCGTATTCATGGGCTACGCGTACTTGCTCCTTGGCGATTAGCGGCCGGGCGATGGAGGTTCCCAGGAGGTAAAGGCTCTCATAAATTGCACCGCTTTTGACCATCGGCCAAAGCAAGTCGCTGACGAATTCCTGGCGTAAATCCATCACCTCGCATGCACTGGCCCCGCTCTGCAAGGCCTTCTTGTGAATCGCCTTCAGCTCATCGCCCTGGCCAAGTTCGGCGGCGTAGGCTATAACCTCGCAATCATAATGCTCCTTGATCCAGGGCAGAATAACGCTGGTATCCAGTCCGCCGGAATAGGCCAATACGACTTTGTTCACTTTCGTTGCCATAGAATTCATCCTCACGTAATAAAATGATGCTCTCTTGATAAGTCTCTAATAATGTCTGTTTCCCAGTAGAAGGATTTTAATTGGAGAGCCGCTCGAGTACCACTTTTCGCATGACCTCGGCCGGCGCTTTTTGACCGGTCCACAATTCGAACTGGGCTACCGCCTGGTTCACGAACATGGCCACGCCATCTACGATCGTACACCCGGCTTCGCGTGCGCGCTTCAACAGTTGGGTTTCGATGGGATTATAAATGGTGTCGAAGACGATCCGCCCTGCTGAGAGTGAAGCCTCAGGCAAGGGGCTTACGTCGTCCTTCGGCCACATGCCGATACTCGTGCAGTTGATGATAATTTCATCCTGGAGTTGGTTTCGTTGATCCCACGGCCGGGCCTGCGCGTTAAATTCGTCGGCCAGTTTTTCCGCCTTGCTGCCCGTGCGGTTGTAGATGGTAATTTGACAGCCGCAATCGCTCAGGCCGGCCACCACCGCCCGACTGACACCTCCCGCCCCGAGCACTGCCACGGAGCGGCCTTTCAAATCCTCCTGGCTGCAACCCATCCCTTGGCACAAGGCGTCCAGAGCTCCACGGTAGTCCGTGTTGTAAGCACTGACTTTCACGTCCGAGCCGTCTTCTCGTTGGCCGGGGTCGATGCAAAGAGTGTTGGCCACCCCGATTCGCCGGGCCAACGGTTCGATTTCCCCTCCTTGCTGTTCGACGAAATGCATAAGGTTCTCTTTATGTGGTATGGTTACGCTGCAGCCTCGCAGCCCAAGCCATGGTCGTTTCAGGCAGAAATCAACAAAGGCGGCGAACGATTTATATTCCGGTTCCACCCGCATGGGTAGGTAAATTCCGTCATATCCGGTTTTATTAAAAGCGCTATTGTGAATGGCCGGACTCATGGAGTGAGCGACAGGGCAGCCGATGACCCCATATATTTTCGTTTCCGTTCCGAGTGCATTCCACCGGTAAAGTTTACGCGTTTCCGCCAGGCTGACTTGCCCCGGTGCAGATTCTTTGCCTGTTTCCAAGGACGCAAAGGAGAGGAAGGCACCGAATTTACGACCCAGGATACGGGTTAACAGGCCTGTCTCTCCCATGGAAAGGGCGATGGTTGGCCGCTCTTGAGCCGAGCTGCGTAAGGCTTCCAGCATACGCATGGAATCCATGATCGTTTCCGCTTTGCAGGCGATCTTTACCACATCGGCGGGTTCGAAAGCCAGGGCGGACAATAGCCCCGGCAAATCCCAAGGTGTACTTTCAAAATCATGTTTGGAAAGAATCAGGCGTATGGCTGGACGCCTATGCGATGGCATTCCGCCGGTAATGAAGCCTAGTTGCTCGCCAACTTTGGGCGAAGACCGCCAAGCCTCGAATTCCACGTCAAGATAATTCACTGCTCCGGAGTCCGCCACGTAACACAGCCGTTTGATCCGCTCCCCCTCATCGCCGGTATAATGTCCACCTTCTTCTTCAGGTCGATAAGTGGCGATTACCTCACCATCAAATCCGCGGGCCACCTCTAACAATTCATCAATTTCTCGTTGGTTCCAGGTTTTCAGATAATCCAGACGTAGCTCGACCATGTCCGCCCCAGCTTGGCCGGCCGATTTAATCTCCCGAATCATCTCCCGAACTGTGGGAGCGGTTAACGGCACGCAGAGCTTAGTTTCTGCTGTCGTATCCATGTAAAATTCCTTGTGGTTGATCATGCTTACCGGATAGTCGATCGACGCTGTCCCAGCGTTTATCGCCTGGTACTATACCAAATCTTATTGGCTTGCGTTTAGGGAGATTCAACCTCTTCTCGGCCATAATTTACCGAGCGGCCGGATAAAACGCGGTTTACGGCATTCACATAGGCCAGAGCGCTGGCTTCGATAATATCCGTGGAGCGGCCACGACCGCGATAGACTTTGCCGTTGGCTTCCAGCTCAAGATGGACTTCGCCTTGGGCGTCTCGCCCGCCGGTAACCGCTCGAAGGTCATAATCTCGCAGATCGACGTCAACCCCTGCCAATTGCATGATGCAGGTAAAGGCGGCATCGATAGGCCCGTCGCCAATGTCAGCACCGGTGACAATGCGATTTTCCGACAGGTGACGGAGTTTCACCGTGGCTGTGGGAACTACTCCCGTTCCGCCCGTGGTTTGCAGGCTGACCAGCTCCCAAGTGTGAGCGTTTTCCGCATCCTCCAGCGCCTCGCCCACCAAAGCTTCCAAGTCTTCGTCAAAAACCTCTTTTTTACGGTCCGCCAAGGATTTGAACTGCTCGAAAATCCGGTTCAGCATTGTTTCTTCCAGATCATAGCCCAGTTCCAGCAGGCGTTGCCGAAAGGCGTGGCGACCGGAATGCTTCCCTAACACCAGCTTGGAAGACGGGATGCCTACATCCTCGGGATTCATGATTTCATACGTTTCCCGGTGGGCCAGAATGCCGTGTTGGTGAATGCCGGCCTCATGGGCGAAGGCGTTTTCCCCCACGATGGCTTTGTTCCGCTGCACATGCAGCCCCGTCAGCGAGCTGACCAGCCGGGAAACGGGGTAAATCCGCTTTGTGTTAATCCTTGTTCGGGCTTTGAAAACGTCGGCCCGGGTTTTGATGGCCATGACCACTTCTTCCAGGCTGGCGTTGCCCGCCCGTTCGCCCAGGCCATTGATGGTACATTCGATCTGCCTGGCGCCGGCCTGGATAGCCGCCAACGAGTTGGCCACTGCGAGGCCAAGGTCGTTATGGCAGTGCACGCTGATGATTGCTTGGTCGATGTTCTTTACCGTGGCGAACAGGTGTTCAATAATTCGTGTGAAGTGGACGGGAGTGGAATAGCCGACCGTATCCGGGATATTCACCGTGGTCGCCCCGGCGTCGATGACCGCTTCCACGACTTCCGTCAGGAAAGGAAGCTCTGTCCGCGAGGCGTCTTCCGGTGAGAACTCCACGTCCTGCACGTAATTCTTGGCCTGTTGCACGCCTTCCACGCTGATTTTGATGATCTCTTCCTCGGCCCGCTTGAGCTTGTACTGGCGATGGATGGCTGAGGTGGCGCAGAATACGTGGATCCGCGGATGAACCGCGTTTTTAAGGGCCTCGGCGGCCCGGTCGATGTCCTTCTCCGAGCAGCGGGCCAGGCCGGCTATGGTGCACTTTTCAATCGTATCCGCCACGCTCCTGACCGCGTCAAAGTCGTCTCGGGAACTGATCGGGAACCCCGCCTCGATGATATCCACGTTTAACAATTCGAGCTGCCGGGCAATCTCCAGTTTTTCGGATGTGTTCAAGGATGCCCCGGGGGACTGTTCGCCGTCCCGCAGGGTGGTATCGAAGATGCGGATCATAGGGTAATCGGTGTTGTTCTGGGGCTTTTGCTCGGTCATTGCCCGGTCCTCCACGTGGCTGATTCTGCCCGGCGGGTGTAAGACACACCGCCGGGACTTGTTTTTTAGCACATATAGCTACTTTAGCAAATAAAAAAGCCCTACGCGATGGTGCGTAGAGCTTGTCTCGGCTTCCTGATTGTTCTTTGAAGATCAGTCCACCGGAAACCCTACGCGCACGGAAGCAACAACAAGCTCGATAATAGCTTGTCCACTCGCAGCGCGAAAGTCTCAGGATGAATCAGGACTGAACTCATACTGATCAACTATATCGACCGATTGGGTCAGTGTCAACAGAACTTTACTATATTGCTCCATTTTACAGGTGTGGACGGGCTTGGGATCTGTGTATTTCTAATAAAAGAAGGGCGATGCGGCGCATCATTGCCCATTGACCAGAATTCTGCTGGCTTTCATGTGATTACGTTGACGGGACCGATAGCTGTCTCTACAGTGTCCATCAACGAAACTGAAAAGTTTGGCTTATAACAACACGCATGATAGAAACGTAATTTGTGGAGCCGGAAGGAGTGGCTATGCCTGATGATACAGCCATGTTAAGACCGGAAACGGTGGTCCTGTTGGTGGTCGATCTGCAGGAGCGAATGTTGGCGGCCATTGAGCAGGCAGAGACCTTTGTGGAGATGTCCCGCCGGATGATCGAGGCCGCCAAAGTGCTGGACGTACCGACGATCACCACGGAGCAGTATCCCGCCGGTTTGGGAAAGACCCACCAGATGATTCGGGATAGTCTGGAGTCGGCCCCGGTTTTCGAGAAAACCCGGTTCAGCTGCTGCGTGGAAGAGGTTGTTAACAAATTACGTGAATTGGATCGGTCTCAGGTGATCTTGGTCGGGGTGGAAGCCCATGTGTGCGTACAGCAGACGGTGCTCGATTTGTTGCGGTTGGGATTTACGCCGTATGTGTGTGCCGATGGGGTGGCTTCGCGGAGGCCTATAGATGCCGCGGCGGCACTGGAACGCATGCGCCAGGCCGGCGCCATTATCACCACGACCGAAAGTGTGACCTTTGAATTATTGGGTGATGCGGGAAACCCCGCTTTTAAACAGATCCATAATATCGTGAAATGATTAGCTGCTCTACTGAATTAAACAAATGTAAGCTTTGGAGGCAAATATGAAACGTATTCGAGACATGATCGCCAATTTCGTAGGCCCGTATTTAAAGGATGACGAAAGGGAAGTTGCCGCCCGGGCCATCATAGAGAAGGTCAGCCTGCACGTTTACGAGTCGTCGATTTCTGTTAATGATGGGAAAATGTTTGCGTTGTTGTCGTCAGATAACGGCAAAAACCTGCTGGTAATTTGCGGATCTGATGAGTTGGGCGACGAGAACCTTTCCATAATGGATCGGCGGGAAATCGAAGTGGAACATGTAGGATTGGTTTGCTTCATCGTTAAGCGGGATCATGCCGCCGCCGTTTTTCTCCGTCATAACTTTTCATGGCTTCGGCCGACGGTTTGCGGGCTGAAATGTTCGGCGGGGTTGGGCGATCGCCTGGGACTGGCCACGCCGGGGCATATTCGTGCCGTCCGTGGTTCAAATGTCTTTCCCTTCGTCGCCCAGCAGTCTATTCGCGAAATGACCCGTACTCAACGGACGCCGCAGGATGTGATGGACGATGCTATGTGGGGTGTGTTCCAGGAAGGGTGGCGGAGCGGCTTCGGAAGTGATGCCGACCATTTGAAAACTCCGGCGGATATCGATAACTGCCTGGCGGCCGGCTTTACCATGTTCACCTTTGATCCCGGCGATCATGTCCAAAGTGCCGCCGATACCATGGACGCTTCCGCATTGGCTGACGCTGCCGAAAAGCTGCCGTGGGATGACCTGGACACAACCTTGAAAAATTATAAGAAGACGTATTCCGGTCGGGAGGTTGACTTAGGCGAACCAGATAAGCTGACCTTGGATGAGGAAACAGTGTTGCGAGCGGCGGTCAAATATGGACCGGCGGTGGCCCATGCCGCGAAAATGTATCGACACCTGGAAGACCGTAGCGCCGGTCGGCCATTCGAGGTGGAAGTCTCCGTGGACGAAACCGAAACGCCGACAACATTGGCGGAACATTATTTAATCGCGGCGGAATTGAAGCGGTTGGGTGTGCAATGGGTCAGCCTGGCTCCGCGGTTTATCGGTGAGTTTGAGAAGGGCATTGATTACAAGGGTGACTTGGCCGCGTTCGAGAAAGAGTATGCCAAGCATGTTGCCATTGCCGAAGCCTTCGGGCCGTACAAGTTGAGCATTCATTCCGGCAGTGACAAGTTTGCTATATACGCACCAGCCGCAAAGTTGGCTGAGGGCAGGGTCCACTTGAAGACGGCGGGGACCAGTTACCTGGAAGCTTTGCGCGTGGTGGCCCGTAAGAGGCCGGAACTGTTCCGGCGAATTCTTGATTTCGCCTTCGAGCGGTTTGATGAAGATAAGGCCACCTATCACATTTCCGCTCGCAAGGAGAACATTCCCACTCAGGATCAATTGGGTGACGAACAATTGGAAAGCATCCTCGATGGCAACGATGGGCGTCAGTTGTTACACGTGACCTACGGTTCGGTATTGACCGCGCAGGAAGACGGAAAATACGTTTATCGTGAGGAATTGATGCAGATCCTGGCGGACAACGAGGAAGAGCACTACAAAGTGCTGGCCGATCATCTCGGCAAACACGTTCGTCCATTGGCAGCGCATATCAAGGAATAAGGGTATATATTAGGTTGGCAAACCAGAATAAGTACGACATTTGGCTATCCGTTTAGATAATTGCATAAACGGATAGCCAATATTATTTCACAACAATGCTCTTCGAAGTTCATTCAATTCTGCATATGCGGGCATGAGGCGGGCCTTACTCGAAGAGTTGAAATTCGTAGAGGGTCGGTCCTTCAGTTGCTTTGGAAATGAACAGGCGAACATGTTGGGCGGTGATCGGCGGAAAGTGGATGTCGGCTTGTTCACCAATTGTGGTACCGTTGTAAAAAGCTTGCCATTGATCGTCATTTCTGTATTGAAGCTCGAATTTCTGGACGCGGCCAGCGTAAGCCTCGCAAATCAGTGCGCGACTGATGGTTTGCGCTTGTCCCAAGTCGATCGCCAACCAGGCCTGATGCGTACCCGCGTCGGTGGCCCAGCGTGTTTCATGATGATCGTCAACGGCCTTGTCAGGTGCAAACTCAGGCATGTCGTGGTATGTATTCGAGGCGGTGGCGGTAGCATTGTGGGCCAGTGAACCGGATGGGATGTTACACGGCGGTATATCGGATGCAGGCCCGTCGAGTTCAAGGGCTACGATGGTGTCGATGTCATGGCGATGTTTAGGGGGGATATGAATACTGATTTGATCGGTGCCGACGTCAACTTTTGCCTTACCGCCAGTGAGCAGATGGGTACGGACGATTTTACGGTCGATAGCCGGCAGCAGGAGAGGATCGGTCATCCAATCCAGAATATGTATAAAAATCATGTTGCCTTTGCGTGTGGATACGCAGGTGGGGCTTGGCTTGAAGGGTCCTCCCCGAGTGCCATAAATCGTTTCGCCGTATTTGTCGTGCCATTGGCCCATTTTGCGGAGGCGTCGGGTTTGACGAGGTTCGATGCGTCCGTCAGGCATGGGACCGACGTTGAACAGGAAGTTACCGTCTCCACCGACGACCCGCACAAGCGTTTGGATACACTGTTTGAGTGATTTGAGGTTGTCGTTCGGTTTCCACGCCCATTGTGTTCCCAAGGTCATACAGGTTTCCCATGGCCGATCGATCTGGGAGCTGCCGATTTTTTGTTCGGGCGTATCAAAGTCCGCGGGCAACCCGGCACGGTTATTGATGATGATGTGGGGTTGAAGCCTACGGATCATTTTGATGAGTTCATGGGCTTTCCATTGTTCAGGGGGCGCCCCGAGGCCGTCGAACCAGATGATATCAACTTGGCCGTAGTTGGTGCACAGTTCGCGCACTTGGCCGTGGAGGTATTCGATATAGCGGTCGTGGCGGTCCGTGCGGAAATCGGGGTGATGCCAATCCGGCGGTGAGTGGTAGAAACCCAGTCGCAGGCCGGCGCGATGGCAGGCATCGGCGAGTTCGGCCACGATGTCGCGTTGGAACGGTGATTCGGGACTGGTGATTTTGTAGTCGGTGAGTTTGGAGTCGAAATTGACGAATCCGTCATGATGTTTGGTGGTGAAGACGAGATATTTCATGCCGGCGTCTTTGGCCAGTTGAACCCATCTGTCGGCGTTGAATTTGACGGGATTGAATTGCTTGTAAAGGTTGTCGTAGTCTTTGATCGGGACGTAATGCGATCGTGTTACGCCGCGCAGTTCTTTGCCTCGCGACCAGCCGATTTCGGTTCCTTTCAGACTGACCGGTCCCCAGTGGATAAACAGTCCGAAGCGGGCATCCCGCCACCATTTCATGCGCTCGGTGCTGGCGGATTCTTTGCGAGACTTGTCTTGGTTCGCCGCTGAAGACTGTGACTCCTGGTTACCGCTTGTTGAAGTCGCGAAAAGTGAAAATATCAGAGCGATAGACGTCAGGTAGCGCATTTTATAGTCTCCTGTAAACTCGGCGAATTCCACATTCATAATAGTTGAGTATTTTGATGGATCATTTTATTTCCAATTGAATTTTCATGGATTTCTCCGCCTGTTTATTGAGTTTGAGATCGGCCTGCAAAGTTTTATCGTCTTCTGTAACTTGGATTCTGTAATCACCAAAGAAGCCTCGGAAAGTGATGGTACCATTGGCGTCGGTTGATTTTTCAGTTTTGGTCCACCATTCGTTTTTGATTAAATTGTGCAGGGCGTGGTAAGCAGGTTTAGGCGTCATGTCCTCGTGCAACAGGCCTGCGGGTGCCTCCTGCCAGGCCCACTTGTCGCTGAGCTGCCACCAGGTAATGGCGGAAACGGCCGGATGGCTGAAAAGAACCTTATAAAAACGGACAGCCTGTTCAGCTTGTCGCTTTTCGCCTTCGGGTGTGCTGGCCCATTTGAAATCCGGATCATCTTTGGTCAAAAACCAGCCTTCTTTGCCAGAAAGAAAGGTGACTTCTGACCAGTGCAGCGGTTTCCCGTACTTGGCAAAGCGCTCGCAGACTTCCCACACGTGTTCAAGCGGAAAGGCGCCGCGATGTTGATGAGATTGCAGACCAATAGTGTCGTAAAGCGGCTTGCCTTCGTCGTCCACGAGTTTTTTCAAGACAACGTTTTCAAAGGCGGGATCGTGGCGGTAATCGTTGATGACCATTTCGTCATCGGGGTCGGCCTGGCGGGCGATGCGGAAGACCTTTTTGACGTATGGTGTCAATCCCATCTGCTGTACCGCCTTGACCAGGATGGGGGCATTTTTAAGCCGGTCTTCGCGATCGACATGTGTGGCTTCGTTCACCAGGATCCAACTGTCAATGTCATCTTGGTAGCGGCTTAAAATATCTCTCACCCGCTCGAATTGAAGTTGCAGAGCTTTTTGCGGATCCTTCGGCAGCCAATCGGGATCCTGGTAATTCCAGGCCACAGGCGAGCCTTGCAGCTTGATGTTGTTTTTCTTTGCCCAGCGAATGAAATGCTCGGTCCGCTCATGGCGGCATTGTCCCTGTTCGGGTTCATACCACCACCAGAAAAAACCGATGGTCGCGTAGTTAAACAGCTCGGTAAAGTAATTTTCGTGAGTTGTATTCAGCGGTGGGGTGTTATCGCTGAAATGCTTGAATATCCCGCAGCCGAAGAGAAATTCATGCCGAGTTTGTTGAATCTTGACTTTGGTGCCTTCGGGAAGAGGAGTACCGTCGTTGTCAGCTAATTGCAGAGTGATATCGCGGGTACGATATTTCTGAATGCGCTGGTCGGCATCCTTAAGAATTTCGTCGGCGGAAAGTTGCTGAGCGGAGCAGGCGCCTGCAAAAAAGCCGATGAGCATGTCGACAATTATTGAGATTCGTATTGATCGCATTGGTTGTTAATCCTTGTTATCGCGATGCTATCAGTTAATCCGCAATATGAAGTTGAACGTGAAGTGGTTCAGGTTGATCTTTTCGTAATTCAAATTCGGCAGCCGTTTGCTCATCTTCGGTCGAGATATAGTAGTCGCCATAAAAGCCATGGAACGTGATTGTGCCGTCTTGGCCGACCTTGGCGTCGGTTTCAGTCCACCATTTACGCTTGATCAGGAAGTGTAGTTGGTTATACGCGGGCTTGGGGCTCAAATCCTTGCGCAAAAGACCGGAGGGAGCAGCCTGCCAGGTGTACCGGTCGCAAAAGTCCCACCAGGTAATGGCTTCAACGGCGGGATGGCTGAATAGCACGGTGTAGAAACGGACGGCCTCTTCTGCCTGCCGTTCTTCGCCTTTGACGGTGGATATCCAGTCGAAATTTTCCCGTTTCTTGGGCAGGTCCCACCCCAGTTCACCGGAAACAAAGGTGTTTTCCGTCCAGTGCAGTGGTTTACCAAATTGGCTGAAGAGCTCACACTTCTGCCAAACGTCTTTGATGGGCATGGCCCCGCCGTGTTGGTGCGATTGCAGGCCGATGACATCGTACAACGGTTCACCGTTTTCGTCCACGAGGTTTTTGATCACGTCTTCAGCGTAAGCTTTGTCCAGTCGCCAATCATTGATAAGCAGGGTAGCGTCGGGATTGGCTTTTCGGGCCCGCTGAAAGGCAGCCCGAAGAAATTCACCGACTCCCATTTTCTTGATGGCTGCGGAAAGTTTTGGCGCACGTTTCAGGCGACCTTCATCAAATACGTTCGTAGCCTCATTAACCACGTCCCACATATCAATGCGGCCTTTGAACCGACGTGCGATGTCTTCGATACGCCGGAGCTGCAGTTCCATGATTTTGTCGGAATCATCGGGCAGCCATTTCGGTTCCCGCCAGTTCCAGGCCAGCGGGTGTCCTTTAGGCGTGACGCCATTATTGTTACACCAGAGGGTCAGCATATTATTGCGTTTATATTGTGTATAACCTTTTGCCGGTTCGTAACCCCACCAATAAAAGGGCAGGGTGGCGTAGTTGAACAGGTTGGCGAACCGATCCGCATATTCGGCATTGATCTCCGGATCCCAGGAAGCGTGCAGAGTGAAGATATTGCAGCCAAAAAGAAATGCGTGTCGGGTTTGTTCAATGTGAACCGCCGTTCCTTCAGGTAGTGGTTGACCGGCGGGATCGGTTATATTCAGGGTAATCTCTCCGGTGCGATGTTCTTGAATGCGGGCGTCGGCCCCGTTGAGGATTTTCTGTTCGGTGAGATTATCCTGGGCTCCAAGAGCGGCCAGGCAGCAGATAATCAGGCCTTTCAACATGGTTATGGACTCCAAGTAAAAATAAGATTTCATATCAAGGAAATTTCAAACTTATTTGGCGATGAAATGGTATAATCGAAATCCTGCGTGGTGGCAAAAATTTTACTGGTATGTTAGCATGTCCTTTGGTAGTAGGGGGTTTGACATATCCAGAGGTGTAATATGAATTCCAGGCAGCGCGTCCTCTCAGCTTTGAACAGAACGGGCTATGATCGCATTCCGGTCAAGCATGAAGGTACCCCGGAAGTGAACCAGATGATCATGGGCCACTTCGGGCTGACCAACATGGAACAGTTGCGGCTGGTGATCGGGGACGATTTTCGCTACATAGAACCTGTTTACATCGGCCCGGAGTTGAAGAAATTTGACGACGGGACCATGGAGGGCTACTGGGGCGAGCGTTACGGGTACATGGAATATGAGGACGGGAAGTACCTGGAGTCTTTTTATCAGCCTTATGCGGGGATCGAGACGCTGGACAAGCTCGACCGTTCGCATTTTCCCTCCGCGGACTGGTTTGATTATTCCACCATCAAACAGCAATGCGAAGTGCTGAACGGTGAGTATGCCGTGTGTTTCGGGACGGCCGGTGATATGGATTTTATTAACAGCATCGCCCGGGCCCGGGGAACGGAACAGGTGTTGGTTGACCTGGCCACAGGAAACGAGGTGTATGAGGAGATTATGGACGCCCGTTTCCGTTTTTATTACGAGATGCACGAGCGGGCCCTGCAGGTGGCGGATGGGCTGATCGATATCGTGCACGTGGGCGAGGATTTCGGAACTCAGCGGGGGCCGATGATCAGTAAGGAGACGTTCGAGAAATTCTTCGTGCCCAAATACAAGAAATATTTCGAGATGGCTCATCGTTACGGGGCCAAGACCTTTATGCATATGTGCGGATGTGTGCGGGAATTTCTGCCCCGGCTGATCGAAATCGGGCTGGACGTTTACGACGTGGTTCAGCCGACTACCCCGGAGATGGATATCGCCGTTTTGCAAAAGGATTTTGGCGACAAGCTGAATTTCAGCGGTTCTATGTGTGTCCAGACGGTGTTGCCGGAAGGCAGCGTGGAAGACGTGGAGAACGAAGTCCGCCGTCGGCTGAAATTGTTTCCCAAGGGGGGTTTGTTTCTCGGCCCGACCCATGCGATCCAGGTGCGTACCCCGCTGGAGAATATCCTGGCCATGTATCGCACGGCGGGAAGCCTGACCGAAGAGATTGACGATTCCATTCGCTCCGTCGGCGGCAAAGAAGGCCCGGGTGATTTCAGCCTGTCCAAACTGTTCTGATCGGCTCCGGTCTCGCCCGTTTCGTTATGGCCCCGATTTAGTTGATCAGAACAACACGGGCAGTAATATATATTGTAATATTCCCATTGATACTTTCGCTTGAGATTGTCTATGCCCTCCGTCTGCCCGTGTGTGCTTTTCATTTGCAGATTCTTTCCCCGACCTGATCCATATCACTGAAACCGTTCGACCATAAATCCTTATGACAAGCGGCGATATTTGAGCATCTTTGTTAGAACGGCTAACATACGTCACTGCACTTTCCAGTAAATACCAAGGTTAGGGACACGAAGGTTTTCAATAGCAGGCAGGGACATTCATGTTAGCTTCCGAAGGCGGGGCATTTGGGGGACTGGACCTGGTTTTTTTCCTCGGCTACGTGGTCACCGTGGTGACCATTGGTTTTGTGGCCGGGCATCGCAAGAAAGACACGGTAGGTGATTATTTCCGGGCGGGAAACAGGCTGCCGTGGTTTGCCATCGGCTTTTCCATCATCGCTTCGGGAATCAGTTCCGAGCAGTTCGTGGGCGAGATGGGGTACGCCTACAAGTTGGGACTGCCCGTGGTGAATTGGGATTGGCTGGTGTTTCCAGCCATGTCCATCCTTTTATGGATTTTCATTCCCATCTACCTGCGCGGCAGAATCACCACCATGCCGGAATATCTCGAGCGGCGTTACGGCGGCAAAGCCCGCACCATGTATGCCATCCTGATTATCGCCAGCTACGTTTTCGTGAACTTCGCCTTGGTGTTTTACACCGGTGGTTACGCCATTGAGAAGATGTGGGGCTTCAACCGGGTGTATGCCGTCTGGATACTTGCTATTGTGACGGGGGCCTACACGATTTACGGCGGATTGACCTCCGTGGCCTGGACCGACTTTTTTCAATGCGCGCTGCTCTTGGGAGGAGGAATATTTCTCTTCTTTTCAGGTATGGAACGGATCGATTGGGACTTTGCCGCAGTGTTTGGGACCGGGCAGTATGG
>CAZMVS010000427.1:0-31534 GCA_964569525.1 uncultured Planctomycetales bacterium | reverse complement strand
CATGGTGGAAGGGGTTGGTTCTTTTCTTTCCACGTTTTTGCCCTACCCCCCTATCGTTTGTGCGTTGTTCATGCTGGGTCTGGCCACCATTTACACTATGCTGTCCGGATTTTACGGGGTGATATTGACGGACCTGTTTCAGGCGGCGGTGATTTTGGCGGCGGTGGTCATTATCACGGTGATGGCGTTAATCGCGATCGGCAATTATGACGAGGGGACATTGACTGGCTTGGCCGCCCAAGTGACCGGCAATGAGGATTGGGGAGTGACCAGTCCGAGATGGACCACACCGATGCCGGAGGGTTATAAGCAATATCATTGGCTGGGCGCCTTGATGACCCTTTATCTGCTCCGCCAAATCATGTTCGGAATGGGTTACATTCAGGATCCGAAGTTTTTCGGTGCCCGGAACGAGCGGGAATGCGGCAAGCTTGCTTGTTTATGGACCTGTCTGATGACGTTCCGTTGGCCGTTGATGATGAGCTTTGCCGTTCTGGGTGTTTTTTTGGTTCATGAGAAATTTCCCGACCAATCGGTGTTGAATGAATCAGCGCAAGTGATTCGCATGCATAAAAGTTCGCCGGATGAGTGGCGGGAATTTGTGAACAAGAAAATCCCGAAGGAAGCGGATAAACAGCCGGATAAATTGATTAGCGATTTGAAGGCCGAGTTAGGTGATGACTGGAAGGGCCAATTATCCGGTGCCGACCAGAACACCGTTCATCGATTGATTCCAACTATTGCCAAGCACACAAGCCCGATGGACAAAAGTGATTGGGCAGCTTTGCGATCCAGTATCTGCAGTAAGCCGCAGGCTCATGATCCGGGAATGATGAAGGAATTAAAGGAGATATTGGGAGATGAATGGCGAAGCCGGTTACGGATGTTGAGTTTCGAAGGGAAGGTGGATCCGGAGCGGATTCTGCCGTCGGTTATATTATTCCGTATTCCGGAGGGTTTGCGGGGTTTATTCATGATCGCCTTGATCGCGGCCTCCATGTCCACGTTCGACCTCGGTTTGAACATGGTAACCGCATTATTCACCAAGGATCTTTATCAGAAGTTTATTCGCCCGCGGGCCAAGAATAAGGAACTGGTTTTCGTCAGTTACGGTTTTTGCATATTTATTGTGATCTGTGCATTTTTGTTAAGCATCCAGGCGGAGAACATTAACGAGATCTGGGGATGGATCATCATGGGCTTGGGAGCCAGCATGGCGATACCATTGATTCTCCGTTTGTACTGGTGGCGGGCCAACGGTTACGGTTTTGCGATTGGCATGGGCGTATCACTACTGGTGGCTGCGATACAACGAGTTGTTCACCCTCAGATGTGGGAAATGTACCAGTTCTTAATGGTATCGGGCGTTTCTGTGGTAGCCACCATTGCAGGGACCTTATTAACCCGGCCTACGGATTGGAAGGTATTGGAGAATTTTTACCGCACCACACGGCCGTTCGGTTTCTGGGGACCTTTGCGCAAAACATTGTCTCCGGAGAAATTGAAAGCTACTGATCGGGAAAACCGTAATGATTTAATTTCCCTGCCGTTTGCGTTGTTATGGCAGGTGAGTATGTTGTTAATGCCTATGCAGTTGATTATCCAGGAATATCGGGACTTTTTGATCACTTTGCCGATTTTCCTGTTCAGCCTGTTTATGCTGTACAAGTATTGGTACAAGAATTTGCCGGCGGGACGAGAAGGGGTGGAAGAGCCTGGCATACCGAGCGACTCGCCTCCGGATTAATGGGGTGGGTGCAGGGGAATGGTGCAAATCAAAGAATGCAAATAATAAAAGCGATGTGCTGAGGGGGGGTTTCGATCAATTTGCCCCCCTGCCGAGAGCGTAGAGGAGCGCCTGCTTGCAATACCTCAACAATTTCGACTACACGGTGGTTATTGTTTATTTCGTCATCCTGGTGGGGTTGGGTTTGTATTTGCGCAAGAAGGCGTCGGCCAGCCTGGAGGATTATTTTTTAGGCGGGCGGCAGCTGCCTTGGTGGGCTTTAGGTATTTCCGGGATGGCTTCGTTTTTGGACATCACCGGGACCATGATTATCACTTCTTTTTTGTTTCTGCTTGGTCCACGTGGATTGTTTATTGAGTTTAGGGGCGGCGCGGTTTTGGTGTTGGCGGTCATGCTGGCATTTGCGGGCAAATGGAATCGCCGATCGGGTTGTATGACTGGTGCGGAATGGCTGGTATATCGTTTCGGTGAGGGGGGAGGCGGCCAACTGGCAAGAATCATTTCGGTCATCGCCAATTCCATCTGGACCATTGGAGAGATTGCCTACCTGGTTAAGGGAGTGGGTTTGTTTTTTTCCATGTTCGTGCCTTTCAGTCCGATGGAATGTTCGGCCGCTCTGATCATCATTGCGACGCTTTACACGATGGCGTCCGGTTTTTACGGCGTGGTTTACACGGACCTGTTTCAATCGGCGATTATTATTGCGGCGGTGATCGGGATATCCGCGATGGCCATGATGGAGATCGCCGATTATGGGGGGATTGCTGCAGTGGCCACCGAAGTAACCGGAAATCATCAATGGATGAACGCCTCCCCTGCCTGGCAGACACAGATGCCGAAGGGCTATGAGGCTTATGAATGTCTGGTTATGGTGGCGTTCTTTTACATGGTCAAGAATGTGCTGCACGGCTTGGGCAGCGGGGATGATCCGAAGTTTTTCGGGGCCAAGAACGATCGGGAATGCGGCAAGCTGGCTTTTGTATGGACCAACCTGATGATGTTCCGCTGGCCGATGATGATGGGCTTTGCCGTGTTGGGTATTTTCCTGGTGCATAAGCAGTTTCCCGACCAGGGTGTTTTACAGAAGTCGGCGGATTTGATTCAGACGCACGTAGGGGCAGTTGATCAGGCCATGTGGCATGAGCAGTTGGCGGATATTATCAATCATCCGGATCAGTATTCGCCGGGATTGATTGACGGATTGAAGGATAATCTGGGGGAGAGCTGGCGGACCAAGTTGAATTTGGTCAGTTACGAGGGGACGGTGGAGCCGGAGCGGATTTTGCCGGCGGTGATCATGATGCGGGTGGCTCCCGGTTTTCGGGGCATGTTGTTGGTGGCCTTGATCGCCGCTTCCATGTCTTCTTTTGATTCCAAGGTGAATCGGTCGGCGGGCTTTTTTACCCGCGATGTTTATCAGCGCTATCTTCGGCCGGCGGCGGGGAACAAGGAATTGATTTGGGCGACGTATGCTTTTGGTATTTTTATGGTGGGTGTTGGCTATCTGTTTGCGTACACCGCCAAGAGTATTAACGACATTTGGGGTTGGATCACCATGAGCTTGACGGTGGGGATGATGGTTCCCTTGATGATCAAGTTTTACTGGTGGCGGTATAACCCGGTGGGTTTCGCGGTGGGGACGGTTATCGGAATGGGTTCCGCCATTGTGCAGCGTATTTACTGGCCGGATATTGGCGAACTTAATCAATTTTTCATCATCGGGTCGATCAGTCTGGTGGCGGTAATCGTCGGTACTTTTATTTCCCGCCCGCCTGACAAGCGCACCTTGGAGCATTTTTATCGGACCACCCGGCCTTTCGGCCTCTGGGGGCCTTTCAAGCGGACGCTGCCCGAGGACATTCGGCAAAAGACGCATAAAGAACATGTTTCCGATATGATTGCCCTGCCTTTTGTGTTGTTTTGGCAGATTACCCTGTTTTTGTTGCCCATGTTGGTGATTGTGCAAGCCTGGCGGGCTTTGTTGGGGACAGCGGTGGTGTTTGTGATTTGTATTCTGGGTATGTACATTTTCTGGTATAGGAACCTGCCTACCCCCCAGGAAGAGAAGGAGTTGGAGGAGCGTCTTGGCAGGCTATCCAAGGTGCCGACGGAAGAGCGAATTTCAGTTGCTCAGACACCCTGTGGCGATTAATATAGAGTTGTTATAGAAGCTACGAACTGGCCCGGTTTTTCTTCATTCAGAATTTAGTATTTCCATCCCTACTGTCGAGGCAATTACTCATGTATAAAAGTTATCCAGCTCTGCGGGTCGTTTTGGTGACCGCCCTTGTTGGAATGTTGATATCGGCTGTTCTGGGGCAGGGATGCCCGGGTCAGGACACGACGCCTTCCGGGCAAGCGGGTTCTGCGCCTGTGGTCCAGATCGTGGATCCCGGTGTGGTTCATGCCGGGGAGGCGGTAACGTTACAAGGGCAGGCGTTTGGAGGTACGGGGGGATATACCTATGAATGGGAAGCTGAGGCCCCTAGCAGTGCCATCGGTGGGGATTTGGATTCGCCGCAGATTACCTTTACCCCCCCTGCTTCGGGATCATATCGTTTTTCCCTGTTCGTGACCGATGCGAATGGTCGGCGGGGGACGGACACGCTCAAGATTGTGGTTTACGAGGAATTGACGGTCAGCATTGAGGCGGGCGAAAGTACGGATCTCGGTATAGGTATTCAGTTGAAAGCTATTCCGCAGGGTGGCGACGGTAATTACAGTTTTTCCTGGTCGCCTGCGGATCTGCTGGATGGAGCAGGAACCCTGAAACCGACCTTTACTCCGACCGCGACGGGGATTTACGAATTCGAAGTGGCGGTTAACGACAATGGTGGGCAGGGTATGGAAGCCAAGGCGACCACTTCGGTTGTGGTGGCAGGCGATACGCGTCTGGTCAGCTTGAATTGGGATAGTGATTACAGTGGCGGTGGTTATGAAATGACCGCGCATTTCAGTCGGTCTTTGCAGAGGGACACTGCGGAGAACGTAGAGAACTATCGGATCAGCGGAACGGATACCAATCCGGTTTCCGCCACGCTGGCTGCGGACCAGGAGACGGTCACGTTGCATTTTGAGTCCCCCTTGGCGATTACCAGTCGGTTTGATATTTCCTTGGATGCTGGTTTGGTGGATACGGAAGGGAACGTGGTAGCAGAAGTTCCGAATCGTTCGGTTGCCTTTAACCGGGCCGATACCACCTTGCCGGAGGTTCAGGATTTGACCTGGGAAGTGGATCAGATTGACAGCTACAAGTTTACGGTCACCTATAGTGAAGCGGTGGACCGCACGACCGCGGAGACTAAATCGGCGTACCGTTTGCAGACTGAGGAGCAGCCGTTTGCCACATCGGTGGTTTTGGACGACGACGGTCGAACGGTGACGGTGGAATTTGCGGAGATGGCTCTTTCGGATTCCACGGAATTTTCGATCGGGGTGACTAATCCTGTAAAAGATATCAACGGCAACGAGACGGCCAAGGCGGAGGATTTAGAGGTGCAGGCCAATTCTACGGACATCAATCCGCCGCGGGTGGTGGCCAATTCAATCATTTACGATGCGGATTATGACGGTTCCGCTGATATCAGTGAAATGGCGGGTGGCGGTTTTCTTTATACGTTTATGGATGGATATCGTGTCTTTTTGGAATTCAACGAGGTAATGAGCAAGGAGGATGTCGAAAACACCAGCGCCTGGTATGCGGATGATCCTTTATATACACCCAGCCAGGTAGATCTTCAGAGTGATGGACGATCGGTGGAGTTGTATTTTGTCACTTATCCGACTTTGTTTGGGAGCGCGGTCGTTCCGATGGCGACGGACAGTCGGCTGAATATCGGCATCAACAATTTGATTACGGATATGAACGGCAATGCCATGGATACGCTTTTAGACGAGGTGATTCAACCCAATCCGGATGACGATACCCGTCCAACCATTGAATCGGTGACTTGGGCGTATGATTTTGGGGGCGATGGCTACGAGGTAGTGGTTACTTTCAGCGAAGTGATTGATTTTCCCAGCGGTAACCAGCGTCGTCATTATAAGTTAGCTTCGTCTCCTTATGCATCGGTTGAAAGAGGTACTCCGGATTCTGTTGAATTTTCACCTTCATCCGACGAAGGTCGGCGAGTGCTTTTGTACTTTTTTGAACAGACGTACAACGGCTTTTATAACGATGAATATGAAGGAGAGATGTTATTTGGCAACGATAATATTGATCTTGGTTTGGCCAACACGATCATGGATATTAATGGTAATACGCTGCGGGAGGTGCTAGGTCGGGATATAGCCAGTCATCCAAGTGATTCGTCCCGGGAGAGCGGTCCATACCTGGTTACCATGCAGTGGCAGGCAGATCAAAAACAGTATATCGCCGATTTGGTATTCAACGAATCGATGAACATAGAGTCTTCTATGTTCAATCCGGAAACCTACTTGGTGACCCAAAAGGCGGCAGAGGATCCGGAGGAGGAAAATTATCCTTACGATATTGATTTGAAGTTGGATGATCAGGGTCGTTTTGATGGCCACTCAATCACCTTGTATTTTCAGGGTAAGATTTTCACCGCCCTTCCCGGCGAGGATGGGGAGGATGCGGACGAGTTGATCATCTCAGATTTAACATTAGACGACGACGGCTTCGTGGAGAAAGGCGTTCGGGATATCAATTTGAATGCGTACCCCAACTCGATAAGAGAAGCGGAAGAAACGTTATTGATATACCTTTCCCAGAACCCGAACGACATTACCCCGCCGCAAATTGTAGGTGTGACGTCCTCTTATGACTTCATAGAGGGGCAGACGGTGATCAGCATCGAGTTTAGTGAAGTAATGGATGCGGTCTCGGTCAATGAGAATAGTATATTCATTTGGCCAACTGAACAGGAGGATCCTGAAAATCCGGAACCGCTGGAAGTGGGAGATGTGTTTTTATTGCCTGGCGGGCTTACGGCAAATGTCACCTTGGAGTTAGAAGAAGATCAAAATTTGGACTATGTTGAGGTCAACATGATGCTGATGGATATTAACGGTGTCTCTATTGAACCAACGGAAGTAGATATAGATTGATGAATCCTTGTAGAGTA
This sequence comes from uncultured Planctomycetales bacterium, assembly GCA_964569525.1. Lineage (GTDB taxonomy): Bacteria > Planctomycetota > Phycisphaerae > UBA1845 > PWPN01 > JAAYCU01. The sequence goes on along the minus strand of CAZMVS010000427.1, from coordinate 24,700 downwards.
TGAGGATGTCGTCGCGATAGTGTTTTGCCAAGATCGTTTAGCGAAAACCCTCGGCCAAGTGTCGGGGGTTTTTGTTTTTATTGATTTGGTTGGTTTGTTTTCGTTGCCGGACCTGTTGTTTGCGTGTCTTTCATTTCTAGCTCGATGTGTTTTGTGTTGCTTGCTGGTTGACGAAGTCGGCGAGTTCCAGCCATTGCGTTACATCGAGATTTTCCGGGCGCTGTTGTAAAGGCCAATGGCCGGTTTGTTGGACTTGGTGCAAGATTGTTTCGTTGAGGATGTTGCGCAGGTTGGATTGCATGGTTTTGCGGCGGTGGTTGAAGCAGCCTTGCACGATTTGTTTCAACGTGTTGCGTTTTTCTGCCGGCCATTTTTGCTCAAATTGTACGTCGATGCGCAGCATGGCGGATTCAACTTTTGGCGGAGGCCAAAAGACATCCGGTTGCAGGCGGGCGATGCGTTGGATTTTTGCGAAGGCCTGTGTGTAAATACTGATCGGGCCATATTGTTTGCTATCGTGTTGTGCGCTGAAACGTTGGGCGACTTCTTCCTGTACGGTGAAACACAGTGGACTGACCGGCAATTCACCAAGGATTAATTCTATTATAAGAGGCGTAGCTATTTGGTATGGCAAGTTAGCCACCAGGGAGATCCGCCCGCCGAGTTGTTGTTGCTTGTCGGCCAGTGTCTGCAGCACCTCCCCTGCTATTTGTGATTTACGTTCCAGGATGTCCCGATGAAACAAGGTTAGGTTGTTTTGGTTTTGTTGAACAAGAAGGCGGTCATGACAAAGTTGATGTAGCCCCCTATCGATTTCCACCGCTACAACGTGTCCTGATACTTCCAATAACCTCTCTGTTAAGGCTCCGGTTCCCGGACCGACTTCCAGCACCGTATCGCGTTGAGTGATTTCTGCAGCCCGAACCAGTTTGTCCATGAGGTTATGGTCGATCAGAAAGTTTTGGCCGAACTGCCGCAGCGGGCGTACGCCGGCGGCCTGGAGTAATTGGCGAATTTCTTTTTTGGTCTGGGCCATGGTTCACAGAGTGTAACGGGTGCCGGCAGGACATGCATCCCGCTGATCGTCGGTGTCCGTAAGAGCACATATCCGTCGGGAGCAGAGGCCGATTAATAGTGATCTCGGAGTTGACCTGTTTGGGGATTAAATCATTTTTAACGCTCGGCATGAGTAGGCGTAATTATAATCTAATAATCTTTTTATAATACAAATAGAGGAAAATAGAGTTACCTTTCTATTACCCCGAGCTTCTCGCTGATCCGGTCAAAATCGTCCAAGTTGTAGTAGTGGATGATGATTTTGCCGGTGCCCTTCTTGCGGGACTCGTTGATTTCGACCTTAGTGCCCAGGCTGCTGATGAAGGCCTGTTCGAGGGAGGCGATTTGTGGCCTTTTGGTTGTTTTGGGTTGATTCTGCTGGCTGACCTGGTCCCGGTTTTGTGCATGTTGGCGGACCAGTTTTTCCAGAACTCGCACGGAGAGGTCCTGATCAAGAGCTTGCTTGGCGAGGCGCTTGATTTCTGAGGGGGATCGCAGACCAAGCAGGCAGCGAGCGTGGCCCATTGAGAGTTTGCCCTCAGCGACCAAGGTTTTGACATCTTCTGGGAGATCAAGAAGGCGAAGGTAATTGGTGACCGTGGTTCGATTTTCTGATAAGCGGGAGGCGACCTCGTCGGCGGACAGGTTGAATTCATCGCAGTAGCGCTTATAGGCTTGGGCGCGGTCAATGGCGTTGAGGTTTTCCCGGAAGATGTTTTCCACCAGGGCGATTTCAAGCATCTGCTCGTCGGTTGCATTGCGTAGCACAACCGGTATTTTCTCTAGGCCGGCCAGTTGAGCGGCCCGCCAACGTCTTTCACCAGCCACCAGATCATACTGATTGGCATCCTTTTGGCGTACGACGATTGGTTGGAGGACGCCGTTTTTCCTGATCGAGTCGGCCAAAGAGCGTAGATCTTCTGGATCGATATGCTTTCTAGGCTGGAAGGGATTAGCCTGGATTTGTTTGACAGGGACCGTGCTGGTGGATCCGGGGGGAGATTCTCCGGCAGATTCAGCTCCAGGATGCGTATGCCCATCAAAGGAAATCAGAGAATTCAGTCCCCTGCCGAGGCGTTTTTGCGGTTTTTGCATGATCGGTCTCCGGGTGAAAGGATTGTGGTTCGAACGGTGCGACAATGGGGGTATCCTAACGGGGAAACAGGTTTGTTACAACAAATATCGATGATAAGATCAAAAAGAGGGCCGCTTAGGGCAGGTTTTCACGTGGAACAAAGTGTTTGGTGAAAAAAAAGTGGCGGATATTTGATACAGGTGATGTTTCACGTGAAACAGGGAACGACCAGAGGGCCATGTATTCTATCGGCCGGATAACTCATGTTCCACGTGAAACGTTGTTGGGAACAGGAGTAGTTAAAAGGTGGTTTTCAAAAGAATTGATTATCGTCGGCAGGGAGAGGATATCGCTTATTAAAGCACAGAAGGGGGGATGAAAAACTGTTTTACTTTTTTGGTGTTTGCTTTGGCTGGGGGTGGGCCATGTGGAGAGGCATGTAGCCAGCGTGGTCGGTCTTGGTGGGGATGGACCAAAGTTGTTCGGGGAAGATAGAACGCGTAAGTTATTGGAAAAGTGGACCTTAGGGAATAAGAAGGCAATTTGGGAGAACCATACGCTGGGGCACATAAAGGTGGTATTTAGAGTTATTACAATCTATTTGTCTTCTTTCAGTTAACGTTGAGGGAGGATGCGAGTAGAATAGCGGCTGGCCAGGAGGAGTTTCGGGAAAAGCGCATGGTTTGGAGTAACAGGATGGAACAGGAACAAAAGGACAAGGGATAGGGCGGTTAGATTCATGACAAAGCCTAGGGTTGGCATAAATGCGGGAATGACAGTTATTTTGATCAGCCTGGTTGGGACGGCATGTGTGCAACAGGGTGCTGTGGAACGGCGAGTGCTGTTACGGGAGGGGAATACAAAGCAGCAGGTGGCCGAAGAGAAGAGCGAGGACAAGGCGACAGAGGAAGTCAAGGTTTCTTTTTATCAGTTGGTTTTACTGAGCGAGAAAGCTCCTGCGAACGCCCCGCCGGGGATGAAATATCACCGAGTGAGAAAAGCCAGTGCTCGGGAGGTAGGGGAGATGGTGCAGCAATTAGTTGTTCCATCCGGGCCAGTGGGAAGGGAACATCGATACACATTGTTGTATCGTAATCAGCAGGAAATTAAAAAGGCCTGTGCATGGGCGGATGAGTTCGATGTGGCTGCGCAATCTACAGGCGATGTGGAAAAAGAGAATGATTTACGTGAGGGGGTAAGGCTGTTGTATGAAGCGCAAGACAAGGTGGATTATCAGAAGGGTAATGAACTGGTGCGGAGGGTTTTGGAAAGGCTGAAGCAAGCGATTAACAATGAAAACTTAGAGAATGGTAAGCGCTGGGCCGCCGGCATGATAGCCGCTGACCTGTTGATTCATAAACGGTATGAGTATCACAGGGCGGCAGAAATTTATAGGGAGCTTGAAAAATATGTAACGCCCGGCTCTTATGAACAGATGTTAACATGGTATAAGCGAGCGAGGGTAATGGAATCAACAGGAAGGAAGGACAGCGCACAAAGGCTGGTCGCCAACATGATTGCCCAGTTTGATCAATTCAGTCAAACAGAGGTGTATCGGCGGGGTCGTCTATGCCTGGCGGAGCTTAAAAGGTGATAATGATTATTACATGAGTACATAAATATGTAAAAATAGGTTGACAAACGGGCGAGTTAAATAGCGATATACGAAGATACGGAAGTAAAATTAATGAACGTTGCGCCCAGGCGTGGATGGACAGGGATTAGTTAAAGCAAGCGAGCATCTGGAAATATAGGAACACGGACACTTGTTGCGAGCAAGACCGCATAAAAAGGGAATGAAAGCAAAGGTAAGGCAGGAACGAGAAACACATGGAAGCGTTGAAGGTGGGATTAATCGGCTTGGGCAGAGGTGGCAGACGGGTAGCGGAGGCGTTGTTGAATAGCGCCTGGTGTGAACTTGTGGCGGTTGGCAGCCCGAAATCGAAGCGTCTGGATCGATTTACCGAGGAACAACCGGGCATCGCGACGTATGATGATTTCCGATCGCTGATTGTGGAGCAGAAATTAGATGCTTTATTTTTAGCGATCCCTCCGTTTTTACGCAAAAACGTATTGAAGGCGGCAGCGGATCGTGGTTTGCCGGTCTGGATGCTGACTCCTCCGGGTCGCGATTTGGAGGAAACTCTTCAGATAGGCAAGATGTTTCAACGGGTTGGATGTCCTTTGGTTGTATCAAGGGCTTGGGGAACTGAGCCGACGTTGCAGGCAGATGCTATTCAGGTGGACCAGGTGGGGCAGTTATTTCTCGCCCGGGGGAAGGTGATGGATTGCTGGGATGAGGATCTCGGCTGGCGTGGGGATTCGCATCGAGCGGGTGGAGGTGTTTTGCTGGATCAAGGGTATCCGATTGTGGATACGATTATCCAGGCGATGGGCATGCCGAGTTCCGTATATGCTGTTGCGGGGGGTCGTTCCCGGCCGGGAACGCGGTTTCCTTACGACACGGAAGACACGGCGGCGGTAGTTTGTCATTACACGGGTGGGGGTATTGCGGAGGTGACTGCCTGTTGGACCAGCGGACCGTCGTGTTGGGAAATTGAGTTGTATGGCATGGGGGGATCGTTGCGGATCGATGGGCAGCAGGTGGTGAACCGTGACCGGGCAGGTGGACAAATTCGCGTGCAACAAAAACGGCAAGATAATATACTGACGGCGCAGGTGGAAGAGTTTCTTTCTCAATTGGGAGGGAGTCAGAAAAAAATGTTGACTAATGTGCGTCAGCATTTACCGACCATGGCGGTGATTGAAGCGGCCTATCTTTCCGCTCGTACCGGTCAACCGGAGAGTCCTTCCACGATTTTTAATATGCACGACATCAAGGAAGAGTTTGCCGGTGATTAGCGTTTTTGTTTCGGAACGGTGTGCGTTTGTCGATTTATGCGGATATGTCATGTTTTTAAAAGGGTGCGCCGCCGCTGCGTTAAAGGGACAGTTACTTTACGAATTTCGTTTTAAGAATTACAAAGGTAGGTAGTTTTCGCCGCTTGGTATTTACGTGTTTGTTCGGCGGCGCTGTGAATAATAATGGATGACCGAAGTCAACGGAGATAAATGGAGACGTATATCATGCGCAGGATAAAGGCAGCTGTTGTTGTTGGGACGGTTTTATTGTTTGGCGGTCAATTATTTGCTCAACCCGCTATTGTGGGGCAATGGAACATTGTTATGGGTGATCCATCAAAGGGTGCGTTGTGTTGGCTGGGAGTTGAACAAACGGAGGAAGGTCAATTGGTCGCCCATTACAATCCCCGGGTGGCCGGCCTGCAGAAATTGAAAAAGCTGGAGTGGAACGCGCCGCAGGTTGAATTTCAGTGCCCGAACAAATGGGGGAATGATTGGGTGGAAACGACCATGACCGGCACGGTGAAGGGTGATCAGATTGAAGGCTTGGCCCTTAGTGAGAAAGGGACGATAAAATGGAAGGCCCGGCGGGCGATATTTCCGGTGGATGCGACGGGTGAATGGGTTATACCGGCCATCAAGGGGACGCCACACAAGGATATGGTTTTGAACCTTCGCCAAAAGGGGAACGCTATTACGGGGATGTTGGTTAACAAGCAGACGAAGGCGGCGATTACGGATGGTCGACTTGTGGATGGGACCGCAGTTTTCCGGGCCATGTTGAAGATTCCGGGCCATCGGCCACGCAACTTTTTGTTCCAAGCCAAGGTGATGGGGGACATTCTTAAGGGGCAGTTCACTGGTGGCGATGAGAAATATGATTTTACCGCCAAGCGGAAGCGTGAGTGGGGCCAGCCGATCGAGTTATTTAATGGCAAGAGTTTGGCCGGCTGGCAGCGGAAGCCGTCGCGCAAGAACCTGCCCATGAATTGGAAAGTAATTGATGGGATTCTCATAAATACGGCTCGTGGTTCGGACATTCTGTACGATGCTTCTTTTCGAGATTTCAAGTTACGTGCGGTGTTTCGGGTTTCTGAGCATGGGAATAGCGGTATTTATTTGCGCAACCGTTACGAGGTCCAGATCGTGGATTGTTTTGGGAAGGAAAAATCACATGATTTGATGGGGGGTATTTATTCGCGGATTATTCCGAAGATGAATGCGGCTAAGCCGGCGGGGCAGTGGCAGATTTTGGAGATTACCTTGATAGGCAATTATGTAACGGTGATGCTCAATGGTCGAATGGTGATCGACAATGAATTTATTGAGGGGATGACCGGCGGGGCGTTGAATAATAATGATGTGTTGCCGGGCGGTATTTTTGTCCAGGGGGATCATAGCAAGGTTGAGTTTAGTGAACTCGTGTTGGTCCCAGCTACGGAGCCGGACGGCTGGCCGGAATAGAAGCCATGGTGTTTGTCGGCTATCCAGTCGGCGGATAGGGAAGGTTCCCTGGTAGTGTTGTTGTAAGGACCGCTCCCTCGTTATGTTTGTAAGCGTTTATTATTAATGTATTTATGCTTCCTTCTGGGAAAGATTGTAAATTTTTATTAACCGAACACTTGCCAAACATCCGATCATGTGTATATTGGCAGGTGGAAGTAGCAAAAGTTACAAATTTTCAGGATTAAATTTATGGCACAGCAGGTAACCCAAAATCGCGAACAGGCCCTTGGTCGGGCGTTGCAGCAGATCGAGAAGAGTTTCGGCAAAGGCGCGATTATGAAATTGGACGAGAAGCAGACCGCCGTTCTTAACGGTTTGAGTACGGGGGCGCTTTCGTTGGATTTGGCATTAGGCGGGACGGGCATTCCTCGTGGTCGGGTGGTGGAATTTTACGGTCCGGAGTCCAGCGGTAAGACGACGCTGGCGTTGCACGTAGTGGCTTCTGCGCAGAAGGCAGGCGGAGTGGCGGCGGTGGTAGATGCCGAGCACGCTTTGGATCCGACCTGGGCGAAGCGATGCGGCGTGAAGCTGGATGAACTGCTGGTTAGCCAGCCTGAAAGCGGCGAGCAGGCCATGGATATCGTGGAGATGCTGGTTCGTTCCAATGCGGTGGACTGTATTGTGGTGGACTCGGTGGCAGCCTTGGTGCCCAAAGCGGAACTGGAAGGCGAGATGGGCCAGTCCCACGTTGGTTTACAGGCTCGGCTTATGAGCCAGGGATTGCGTAAGCTGACCGGGATTGTTTCCAAGAGTAAGTGTAATGTAATTTTCATCAACCAGATCCGCGAAAAGATCGGGGTAATGTTCGGTAATCCGGAGACGACGCCGGGTGGCAGGGCGTTGAAGTTTTATAGTTCCATTCGTATCGATATTCGGCGGGTTACCACCATCAAGGAGGGGGATAACGCGATTGGCAATCATGTGCGGGCCAAGGTGGTGAAGAATAAGGTTTCCGCCCCGTTCAAGAAGGCCGAGTTCGACATCATGTTTGACGGTGGTATCAGTAATGAGGGTGACTTACTGGACTTGGCGGTGAACGAAGGATTTGTGGAAAAGACCGGGGCCTGGTTCAGTTACGGTGATATTCGTCTCGGCCAGGGACGGGAGAATTCCAAGCAGTATCTCAAAGATAACCTTGAGTTAAAGGAAGAGATTCGGCATAAAATCCTAGTTAAGAAAGAAATTGTTCAGGAAGGACAGAACCAGGAAAAAGCGAAAGAGGAGCAAGCTCAGTCTGCTGAAAAAACAAAAGCGACGAACTCGAAAAGTAATCCATCCAAAGACTCGAACAAAAAGGCCAAATCCAAACGTTAAAATTCAGCGACCGACCTTTAGAAAGATGAAGAAATGGCATGACATCGTGGGAAGGTTTCGTTGCGGGAGCATGCAGCTTATTCAGGCTGCGTGGTGGCGACGGAGCCTTCAACTTTTTTCAACAGAATAGAACAAAGGTTGCGTACCCAGGGATCCTGGTCATCTTGTTGATAACGATGCAAAACGGAAGAAAGTTTTTCGCCGTAATGGTCAGCCAACGCACGCAAGATCAGGCCGCGAACCAGCCAATTGTCATCGTTCAGAAATTTCAAAACTTGACGGGTTCTGGATTGGTCCAGGCTGATCCAGCGTAAAGTTTCCGCAAAGAGTGCGCGAATCTGCCAATTGTCATCATGCAAGCGGTCGAATAGAGCCTCGTACATTTGTTTTTTGTTCAAAGGTTGGGCGGCGTAGCGCAGACGGCCGGCGGCCAAATGTTGTTGTTCCGCCAAAAGCATGGCTAACAGTTTTGTCGCCCGAAGACGGTCGGAAAGGTTACCTTGTTGGGAGAGGGAAATTAACTGGTTTAGCTTTTTGCTATTGGCTGTAAAAGCTGAACGTGTAAAGGACAGTGTATCAGCTTCCAGGCCTCCGATATTGGGTCGCCATTTTTGTTCACCTTTCAGGGTAGTAAAGGATAAAGGTGAAAGAATGGCGGATACTTCCACTTGATGATCCATTTGAGGCGTGCCGATCATTGAACCACGAATCGGCCCGATATTAAGCGTTTGGCGCACCTCGATGGATTCTTCGGGTTGCAAACAAGTATTCTTATAGCAGGAGATACGAATAGTTGGGCCGGAAGTTCGCTCACGGTCGCCGATGGTATGAATGGTGCATAAAATTTCGGGAATGACCATTCGGTTCGGACCCAGGGTAATGGTAAAAGGGCCAATGTTAGTCAGCTTGAAGGTGCACCACCATGGTTGCACGGGATCGAGTTTATCTGAGTCGGAAGTAATTTCGAAGGACAAATATTGTTTGGGGTGAAAAGGATAATCCAATACTTGGTGGTTGAATTCTTTGAGCGCGGCAACAATATTTTCCTGTTCCGCCGGTTGGCTTTGGGGTAGCGAAACCTGCCATCGACTAAGCAGGCTTTGTATCATGTCGCGCTGGCGGCCGGTGGCGGGATGTCGGGCGGCTTTGCGTAAACAGTTCTCGGCAGCAATTTTTTCTCCAAGGGACCAAAGCGTTTGAGCCAGTTCGATGCAGGACCAGAGATCCTGTTCGGCCAACGGTTCCAGTGTTTGGCGGGATTGTTGTAAATGGCTCATTTGGCGCTGGGCGGACCCAAGGGCTCGTTGGGCAACCAGTGATGATGGTTGTACAGGCAAGACGGTGTTGGCTAATTTGGCGGCTTGTTCCGGTTGGGGCATGTAGTGGGCGTAGAACTAGGCGGCCTCAGCTACCAAGGCGGGATGATTTTGCAGCAGGGTGGTCTGATCGACGAGAAGTTTTTTCCACGAGTCAGCGGCTTGTTGGAGATGTTCAGCAGTGCGCGAGGGATCGTTCTGTAATTCGGCCAATCGCGCGGCGGCCAAGTGGGCATCGATTCGGCGGGGTTCCTGCTCGAGTATTTGTTTGAGCAATTCTTGGGCTTCAGGCCATTTTTTCGAATCGGTCAGGGCGGAAGCTCGGGCGATGAGCAGTTCCAAGGGAGGGTTTTGTCGAGTAAGGATAAACATCTGGATAGCATGTTGATAGAAGCGATTTGCCTCTATAGGAAGATTATAAGAAGCCAACAAATTCGCCAGTTCCCAAGCTTGTTGCAAGCCGGCGGGGTTGTCGGAAAGGCCGGCTAACAAATTTTGCATGTGAAAGACGGGGCTCGTGGGTTTGTCCTGAAGTTGATGGATAAATATTTGTGCGGAGCGATTGCGGGGATTTTTTTCCAGGGCGTATTTTGCGTGTTGCTTGGCGGGTTTTTGTTCGCCTCGGCTATTAAAGATCTGGGCGAGGTGCAGGTGCAGGAGACTGATTGCCGGTGGGGGGAGACTTTTGTTTTTCAACTGAGCTTGGCAGAAGGCGATGCGTTTTTCGGCTGTTTGCAGCGAGTCTATGGTCAGATTTGCCCATTCCAGGGCGGCGGGCACATCGTTCGGGGCATATAAAATGTAGTTATTGAGGGCTGTTAAGGCTTCCTTATCCCGGCCTAGGGCATGAAGCAGGTCGAATTGCCAATAGTATCCTTCCGCCAATTCTGGATCTATCCGGGTGGCGGCCTCCATGAAGGCCAGGCTCAACTGGGCGTCGGCGTCGGAGAGACCGGCTTGGGCGCTCAGCGGATAGCCCCGGCCGAGATCAACCAGCCATTTGGCGGGGGAGCGGAGCTCGGCCTTGACGGACAAGGCGGAGAGGGACAGGACGAGTATGAGCCGGACGGGCGAGGTCATGTTGTTTTCCTTCGATGGGGAAATGGTAAATACAGTCAGTACTTGATTTATTTTAGCATTTATCGGCCAGAATCGGCGACGAAGTCAATGGGGAGCAGGGAGAAGTTAGGACCAGCGGCATGAACAGGTGCAATTTTGAACTTTTTGTTGGCAGGGGTGGAGATTTGCCGATGATAGAATTTAACTGCACCAGAGATGGGGTTTGGGTATTTTGGCCGGCAAATAGCACACTGAAAGAGAGTTAGGAAGATGCAGCAGGTGGCCAGCGAGATGAAAAGTATGGAAGCGGTTCGTCCAATGGAGGATTTTGACGCCCAGATTCGTCGGGAGTGGCTGATTACCAATGGGCGGGGCGGTTATGCCTCAAGCACGGTGTTGGGGATTCCCACGCGGCGGTATCATGGTTTGCTGGTTGCGGCGGCCCGTCCTCCACTGGAGCGGTGGATGTTGTTATCGTCGCTTTTGGAGCGTGTGGAGGTGGGGGGGAAGGTATTTGAACTGGCGGGATATGAGTTTAACCGTGTTTTTCATCCCCGTGGGTATGAACATTTGCGGGCTTTCGGGTTCAGTAATAATCGTGAGTTGCCCTGGGTGCGGTTGGAATATGCTTTCGGCGGGATGCAACTGGTCAAGCAGATTATTCTGAGTCAGCAGCGTGACGAGGTGACCGTCGTATACCGCCTGGAGGGTTTCCCGGGCCAATCGGTATCGCTTCAAGTTTGTCCTTTCGTGGGAATGCGTGATTTTCATGCTTTGGCCCGTGCTTTTCAGCCCGGATACGAGATGCAGGAAACAGGGGGGTGGGTAAATTTGGAGGCTTTTTCTGGTGGGCCGCGGCTGTGGATGACCGGCCGGTGGAGCGGGGATGGCTCGCCGTTGACCTTTTTGCCCCGATCGGATTGGTGGTATGGATTTACATATCGAGAAGAGGCGGCCCGGGGCCAAGAAGACAGGGAGGACTTGTTTGCTCCCGGCTGGTTCCAGGCGGAGGGTCAGGGGACGATCGAGATGGAAATCAAGGCAGTGGCGGACTTTTCCGCCGGCGAGGCGAAGCCTCCCGAGGCGGGGCCGACGATGGCCCTTATTGAACCGCTGGAAAAAGAACCCTCGGTGGAAGAGCGTTTGAGCGAAGCGGGTCACGCGTTTGTGGTACTTCGTCGGACGGATGATGACCGTGATCTGGCGACCATATTGGCCGGCTATCACTGGTTCGGCGACTGGGGGCGGGATACGTTCATTGCCTTGCCGGGATTGTTACTGGAGACCGGGCAGTTCCAGGAGGCGAGGCAGGTTTTAGAAGTTTTTGCTTCTACACTAAGGAATGGTTTAATTCCCAACCGATTCAGTGATTACGGTGAGGGCAGGGATTATAACAGTGTGGATGCCAGCTTGTGGTACATTCACGCGGCTGACGCGTATTGTCGGGCCAGCGGCGATCGGCAGAGTTGGGCGAAAGTGCTCGGTCCGACCTGTCGGCAAATTGTCGATGCTTTTGTTGCGGGGACGGATTTCAATATTTACGTAGATCATGATGGGCTGGTGGTCTGCGGAGAGGAGAACACGCAGTTAACCTGGATGGACGCGAAGTTCGGGGACATCGTATTTACGCCGCGGCATGGTAAGGCGGTGGAGATCAACGCGCTTTGGTATCACGGTTTGCTGGCCATGGCGGAGCAAACGGAGGGTGAAGATCCCCAGCGGGCCGGTTATTACCGGGAGCTTGCGGAAAATTGTCGTCGTTCGTTTACGTGTACTTTCTGGAATCAGACGTGTCAGTGTTTGTACGACGTGGTGCGTGAAGATTTCAAGGACATGGCGATTCGGCCGAACCAGATTTTCGCTGTCAGTTTACCGCATTCTCCCCTTGATGCTGAGCATCAGGAATCGGTGGTGGTCAGTGTGGAGAGCGAGTTGTTAACACCTTTCGGATTGCGAACTTTGAACTGCGCGCATCCGTCATATTGCGGTCATTATGAAGGTAATCCGTGCGAGCGGGACAGTGTTTATCACCAGGGTACGGTATGGGGTTGGCTGATGGGCCCGTTTGTGGAAGCATATTTGCGCGTTCATCATTTCTCGCCGGACGCCAAGCGTTACATGCGCGACTTGATGCATCCTTTGATCGAACACTTGAACCAGGCCGGTGTTGGTTCGGTAAGTGAAATTTTCGACGGGGATCCTCCGCATACGCCCCGGGGTTGCGTGGCCCAAGCTTGGAGTGTTTCGGAATTATTGCGAGCATGGCGGATGACGAAATAAATATACCCGCATCCTTCTATTTATGTATTCAAAAAGCAAGTTGACTTAGCGGCGCGAGGTATGTTGCGTATTCGTTGAATGAGTTCGGCTTGGTGCTTTTCGGGCTGTTGGTTCTGAAAGTGTAGCGGCCAATTCCTTACGAATAGCGGCAGCGATTCCACCAGCGTCAAGTCCGCACTCAGCCAGCTGTTCACTGCGTGATCCATGTTTAATAAAGCGATCAGCAGGTATGCCCAGGCGAATGAGTCGATCAGTGGATAGACGAAGGTTTTGCGCGGCCTCCAGCACCGCGCTGCCGAAGCCGCCTACCACGGAATGATCTTCCACGGTTATAACCGGATGAGCCGCGACTAATGCGCTGATGACCATTTCTTCATCGATGGGTTTGGCGAAACGTGCGTTGATGACGCGGACGTGAATATTTTCCGTGGCCAACAGATCTGCTGCTTGTAGCGCGTGTTGTACGGTTGAACCGTAGGCTAATACGGTTGCATCATTTCCCTTACGTAATTGGTGGGAGCGGCCCAGGGTGAAGGGGACCGCCTGACCTAATGGGTGGGGGATTGTATCGCGTGGATATCGGATACAAGAGGGGCGATCCAATTGGACGGCTAATTGCAGGGCGGATAGTAATTCCCGTTCATCCGCGGGGGCCATGAGTACCATTGCCGGCAGCCCACGCATGTAGCTGATGTCAAGAAAGCCATGATGTACCGGTCCATCACCACCGACCAGGCCAGCCCGATCAATGCAACAGATCACGGGTAATTTCTGAAAGGCCACTTCCTGAAATAGTTGATCAAAAGCCCTTTGCATAAAAGTGGAATAGATTGCCACCACTGGTTTCAGGCCGGCTTTGGCCATTCCTGCGGCGGCTGCGACGGCACAACTTTCAGTAATGCCTACGTCTTGGAAGCGATGGGGGAAGACTTCGGCGAATTTATCAAGGCCGGTGCCGTTGGGCATGCCGGCGGTCAAGGCGGTAATGCGGGAATCTTTGCCGGCGACTTCGATCAAGGCGTCTGCGAAAGCGGCGGTCCAGCTTTTACCTTCCCGTTCCTGGAGCGAGACTTTCCCGTTTTTGACCACGAATGGCCGAGGGGAATGAAATCGTTCAGGTTCTGCTATGGCAAAGTCCGCCCCATGTCCTTTGTTGGTACGCACATGTAGCAAAACGGGGTGGTTGACTTTGGCCAGCAGTTTGAACATATCCGCAAGGTAAGGAATGTTATGGCCGTCAACTGGGCCGAGGTACATGAATCCCAATTGCTCAAAGATTTGGTGCGGAGTAACGGTGGCTTTGATACTTTCTTTTAAGTGTCCCAAGGCATCGGCCACGGATTGACCGACAAGGGGTACCTTGGGCAGGTATTGTTTGGCGGCTTGTTTGAATTCCTCGTAGAAGGTGCTGGTGCGTAACTTGGCCATCCGTTGCGCCAGCGCGCCTTCGGTGGGGGCGATGCCAAAGTTGTTGTCGTTAAGAATGACCAGGAACTGACGCTGTAACAGCCCAGCTTGGTTCAGACCTTCAAAGGATAAGCCGTTGACGATACTGGCGTCACCAACCAGCGAGACGATGCGATGATTTTGCTGTTGGATCACGTCCGCGTGGGCCATTCCCAGAGCGGTTGGGATAGCTGTTCCAGCATGTCCCACGTTGAACAAATCGAAAGAGCTTTCGTTCACGGCGGGGAAGCCGCTGAGTCCCCCGCTTTGACGCAGCATGTCGAATTGCTTATTGCGACCGGTCAGTAATTTGTGGGCATAGCATTGATGGCCGACATCCCATAAAAGATGATCCTGCTCAAAATCGAAGCAGTAATGCAAAGCGATCGTCAGCTCGACGGTTCCGAGATTGCTGGCCAAGTGACCACCGTTGCGCCCGACCACGTTCAGGATGCGCTTGCGCATCTGGTCCGCCAGTTGCTGAAGTTGCGCATAGGAAAATTTTTTCAAGTCACGGGGGTGGTGAATGGCGTTGAGCAAATCTTCGTTTTTATGCGTATCCTTAGATTCCAATACAATCCTCACTGTTGTTTTTCACTATTGCGGCGGATTTCCGATAAGTGGTCAGCGATTTCTTTGCACAACAAAGCAGGTCAGGTTTTCAAGATCCGTGGCTGTCGGCCCGAAAACCTTTAACTGCCGAATGGCCTTTTGGGCAATTTCGTCGGCGGCTTGGCGTGAGGCATCGATGCCCACGGCTGCTGGGTACGTCTGCTTGCCGCAACGCTGATCTTTGGCGACGGATTTACCCATTTTCTGTTTACTGCCGGTAACGTCGAGCAGATCGTCGGCAATCTGGAACGCCAAGCCCAGTTGCCGGCCAAACTCCGCCGCCGCCTTGGTGGAATCCGCGTCAGCCTCAGCGCAAATCGCTCCCAGACGGGCGGCGCATTCAAACAGCCGTGCCGTTTTATATCGGTGGATTTCCTGAACTTGGGCCAGCCTGGATGGTTGTCCTTCAGAAAGAATATCGTTGGTTTGTCCGCCGCACATGCCTTGTCGGCCGCAAGCCCGGGCTAGTTCAGCCGCTGCCGCAGCGGCGACGGCTGGATTTTGGATTTGAGTGGCTAGGATTTCGAAGGCCAGAACCAAAAGGGCGTCGCCGGCCAGAATAGCCACTGCTTCGCCGTAGGCCTTGTGGCAGCTGGGACGCCCGCGCCGCCAGTCGTCATTATCCATGGCGGGTAAATCATCATGGACGAGAGAGAACGTGTGGACGCATTCGATGGCGATTGCTGCGTGTTTGGCTTGCTCGGCGGTGCCTCCGCACAGCTCGCATATTCTGGTCACAATAAAGGGGCGGATTCGTTTGCCCCCGTTCTGGATGGTGTAAAGCATAGCCTCGGTCAGGGCAGAGGGGGCTTCTTTGGTGGGGACGAGTGCCTGTTCGAGTACAGTTTGGAACTCGTCTGCCCAGTCTTGCAGCATGACGGATATGTCGTTGCTTGTTTTTGGACACTTTTCGGCCATAAAAAACTCATCTGAGCACTAAGCTTAAATTTGTTATTTCCATAAGCGCTTGCAAATAAGAAGTTTAGGATTAAAACCCCATCAGGGCGGACGTCAAATTTCAATTGGTAATCACGAATTCCACCCTGTGAAAAGGCTTAATTATAACACTTCTGAGATATTGGTGATACCGGCGGGTGGGCCGCGAGGTTCAGTGGAAATGCGAAAAAAACGCCCTAAGCAGGCCGGCCTATTAAAGCCATGGTTTACTCAGGGATTTTAGGAAGTTTTAGATGTTTTCTGGCGTGAGCGGGCGAGTTCTTCTACTCGGCCGATCTGCTCGCGAAGGGCGTTGGCTTGGGGGCTCAGCGGGTACTCGTTGATCAGGTGCCGGGCCAAGGAGAGGGCCTCCCAATATTTTTGTTGGGCGAGGTAGTCCTTGTATTGATTTTCGATCTGCTGGCGGGTCTGGATTTCTGCGTTGGCTTCGAGGGTTGGTATTTGCTCGCGGATGGCCTCAGCATCTTCCCCAGTGGAGTAGCTTTCGAGGAACTGGTTGGCGGCTTCAAGGGCCTTGATCCAATCTTTAGAGCTGACGAGGGCCTGGATTTGATCGTGTCGTTCCTGCCGATTTTGTTTTTCAAATTCTTGGCGCTCTTCCTGGATGCGTTCCATCCATCGGGCCGGTTCCTAGGCGGATGGGTATTTTTGGATCAATTCCCCGGCGAGGTTTTTCGCATCTTCGTATTGGCCGAGGCTGACCAGGTCCTGAATCTCCTCGGAACCCTGTCGGATTTCCTGGTCTTGGGCAGCTTGGGCGGCTTGTTCAAGTTTTTGTTCAATATCCTTAACTTGATCGTTGCTGCCAAACCGATTTGTGAGGTTTCTGATTTGTTCTCGAGCCTGATGGAAATCGCCGGCGTTCATATAAGTTTCGGCAGCATCCATGTGTTTTTGGAATTCATTTTTCACCAAGTGTTTAAATCGGCGGTTGCGGGACTGCTCGGGCAAGAGAAGGATTTCCCGGATTTCTTCCAACAGATGAATCGCCTCGGAGGGATCCATGAGGGGGAGGGTTTCATTGGAGACGTCGCGGTTGTTGGCCACGCTTTGCTCGGCCAGGATGGAGGTTCGTTGGTCAATAGTAGCAGCATTTTTCTGAATATTCTGCGTCCGCCGGATCAAAGCGATGGCTGCCAAGGTAAGTCCACACCCGGTCAATCCGACAACCAGCAGGCCGGCCAGGGCGACGATTCCAATGCTCATCAGGTGGTTTTGCTCGTTCTTCAGTAAAGCCGCCCCTCCAAATAAGCCGAGGAGCGTTACCAGGCCGACGGAGATGCAGATGGAGATCAGCCCATAGGTAGCGAGCGGCGCCTCTCTGCGCTTACGACCAGTTAGGGAATCACCACGGCGTGTTTTCATACGGACTCCAGCGGGTTCGCAATAGACGTGGTCGTTCCTTCCCCTCGATGGGAAGGATCACTCCTGTTCATTTTGACCAGGCTCATCCTGGTCCCCCGGTTCAAAAGTGTCTGTTTCATCGGGCAGCCGATGCATAGCCCATACATCTTCTACCGGTGTCGCTTCCGGCGGTTCGCGAAGGAGAAATTGGCGGAAGCGTCGACTCCACCTTACTATCGCCCACAGGCCGAAAAAAAAGATAATCAGGATAAGACCGAGCAAATAGAGTATTTTTTTGAGGAGTTGGGAAAGCTCCATCTTATCCTTAGAGGTTAATGGTTGAACCTCCTTTTCCGTCGGTTGTTCTTGAGACGCATATTCGACATACAGTACAAGCGCGCCGGCTAAAAGGAAGATTCCTACAAGCACGGTGGTGAAAACTATTATCCGGCGGCGATATTCCTCCCTGGATTTAGCCATAATCGTTTAAGAAACCACCCTTCATTTCATTCCAATTAATTTAATATAAACAAAGCCAAGTGACAATGTTAAATTCCTGGTGCTCATTTACCAGTTTATATTTTTCCGGGGTGACTCCTCGCCAGCATTTCGAAATTCTTCCAGAAGTTGTTTCTGCTTATTATTCAAAGACTTAGGCGCTATAACGCGAACCACTACGTATTGATCTCCACAGGGCTGACTGCCGGTGGGCTGGACGCCTTTGCCCTTGAGGCGGAGTTTGGTTCCCCCACTGGTTCCCGGGGGCACAGTAAGCACCGTTTTGCCTTGCAGGGTGGGGATCTCCACCTTGGTACCCAGAGCGGCTTCAGTTAGTGAGATCGGCAGATCCAGGTAAATATCGTTACCCTCGCGTCGGAAATAGGGATGCGGCTGGACTTGGCAGACGACGTATAGATCCCCGGGAACGCCGGTGGGGCCGGGTTGGCCTTTGCCGCGAACCCGTATCCGTTGGCCGTTCTGTACCCCGCCGGGGATTTTGACCTGAATTCTACCCTTTCCCTGGAACACAATATCTCGTGTAGTGCCTTGAAGAGCCTCTTCGAAAGTAAGTGTTACTTTATGTTCAATATCCTGGCCACGGTTGGCGGATTCGGTTTCGGGTCCAGCGTAAGTATTGGCGTGGCCGCTGAAGAAATTATCGAAGGGGCTGCGGCGGGTACGGCGTCCTCGGCCGGCGGCATGTCCGGAGAAAATGTTGAACAGATCGTCGAGATCTTCGATGGGGATATCCGGGCCTCCGCCGTTTTTCCATGTGTACACTCGTTGACCGGCAGGTCCGCTTCGCCAACCTCCTTTATCCGACGAGGGCCCACCACCAGCACCGACGCCCGCTTGGCCAAACTGGTCATAAGCCCGGCGTTTTTGTGGATCGTTGAGGATGTCGTAGGCTTCTTGAACTTCTTTAAACTTGGCTTCCGCGCTTTTATCGTTTGGATTCCGATCGGGATGATATTGCTTGGCCAGCTTGCGGTAGGCCTTTTTGATCTCCTCAGGAGAGGCTTTTCGGGAGACGCCCAGCACTTGATAATAGTCACGTTTTGCCATGAGGAATTTTGCTTAGTATTTTTATGACAGTAAGTTATAAAACATTTGGTACAGTTGCAACTATTTGTATTCGGGCCTAGGATGAAGTCATTGTGTCACATGATACCCCTTATATTACCGTAGCAGCGGGTCAATTGTCAGCCCGCCTGATGAATGAAGCTTCAACCACTTTGGACGCCATCGAAAGGATGGTTGCCCAGGCTGCGGAACAGGGTGTTCAGCTTCTCGTATTGCCGGAATGTGCTTATCCCGCCTATTTGTTGGGATCTATTCAATCCTATCGGATTGGCGACCATCTTTCAGGCAAGGCCTTTGTTGCTCGTTTGTGCGATTTGGCGGCACGTTACAGTCTCCACATCGTCAGCGGTTTTGTCGAGGATACCGAGCAGGCTTTATATAACTCTGCAGTATTTATCGATTCCACCGGCCGGGAGATCGGCCGACGGCGTAAAATCTTCCTCTGGCACGTCGGTCACGAGTGGTATTCACCGGGTGATAAGATTTGCGCTTTCGACAGTGCGCTTGGTCGCATTGGTATTATTATATGCGCGGAGACTCGGGTGCCGGAAATCCTGGCCACCCTGGTAGCCGACGGGGCAGAATTAATGGCCATGCCCACCTGTTGGGTCAATACCGCCAATGAGCCGGGCAAATATGCCAATATTCAGACGGAATATCTGATCGAGGCCCGGGCGAGGGAATTCGGAATACCGTTTGTTTGTGCGGATAAGTAGGGCGGGGAATTGCCGCCGGTGAGTTATGTTGGACAAAGCCGAATCGTACTTGGGGATGGGCGAACCGTAACCGAGGCCCCTCCCACTGGAGAAATGCTGATCACCGCTCAGATTTCTCTGCACACTCCGTGTGAATTATCCATAACCCATTCTCAGCGCGCTCGACTGACGGCCACAAGCCCGGCCTGCTGTCCTGAGGCGACGAACCCGCGACCGGTGGATGTCGCGATCATTCCTGGTAAGCGAGTCAAAGACCGGATAGCCAATCAAGGTCCGGAGGATTTTTTTCAATCATTGAAGGCGCAAAATGTTCGGTTGCTGATGACCAGTATTCAGGAGCGAGCTGCTCAGCGGGCCTTGGTTGAGGCGGGTCGGCGGTTAGGTCTGGACGTACTGGCTTTTGCCGAGGAGGAAAAGGTTTTCAGCTTGGCTGGTGGGCAAGTGGGCTGTTCGGCAGGCAGGCAGAGTTTGAGCTTTGCCCGTTCGCGGGTACAGGCTTTGAATGGGGCGGAGGTTTTATGCTTTTTTGATACTCCCATGGACCTGCCTGTTTTGCGGAGCCGGGCGGTGGAAAACCGAGTTTTTGTATTTGGCGCCAACGAACAGGAGGCTGTATTGATAGGCCCGGACGGTGTCGTTCGAAAGGTGACTGATTCACAGCAGCTGGAAGACATCATTGCGGAAATCGATTTAGCTGAAGCGGGTAATAAACTCGTAGCACCGCGGACCGATGTATTCGCGGCTCGCCGACCGACTGCCTACCGATTTTGATAAGGCACGTCTCTCATTTTCAAATTCATTGCAACATAAGTCATTCGCTCGGCCAGGCTTCGCTGCCCACGAATTTAACAAAGCGGCAAGGGAAGCGGGGCATTTCATGGGTCTTGTCGCCGATGCGTTCCACTACGGTCAGGGTTTGTTCAAAGGCGCTCCCCACAGGGATTACCATGCGACCGCCATCCACCAATTGATTGACCAGGGTTTGCGGCACTTCGGGAGCAGCGGCGGTGACCATGATCCGGTCGAAGGGAGCTTGTTCGGCCCAGCCTTTGCTACCGTCGCCGACCTTGAAAGATATGTTGTGGATTTCGAAAGCTTCAATTCGCCGGCGGGCGGATTCCACCAGAGGGGTGTGTCGGTCGATGGTGTAAACGTGTTTAGCTAATTGGCTGAGGATGGCGGCCTGGTAACCCGAGCCGGTGCCGATCTCTAATACCCGGTGGGTAGCGGAGACATCCAATGCATCGGTCATGGAAGCGACCATATATGGTTGTGAAATTGTTTGGCCGCAGTCGATCGAAAGGGCTTGGTCATTAAAGGCCTGTGAGGCGGAGCCTTCGGGAACGAACTTTTCCCGGGGGAGTTTTTCCATGATATCCAGGATACGGCTGTCGGAAATACCCCGGCGGCGAATTTGTTGTTCGACCATATTGAGGCGTTTGTGCAAGTTGGGATCCGGATACGGTAGTTTCATGGGAAGAATTCCAATCGATATCGTCGAGGTCAACAATATTAATTAGGCCTTGGCATTTTATTTAACCGATCATTCCTTCCTTCTAATTTTATGAATAAATGTGGTTGAGTGTCCAAGCGAGGGAGTTTAAAGAAGCAATTACAAAGGGGGGAGGTTTTCCTGGGCGCGTCGGAGGATGTCCCAGAATGCTCCGCGGTGACCGTTGGCAATGGCCTGTTCGAGGGGTCGGTTATCATTGTAGTTGTAGTTGGCGGTTTCCTCTCGGCGAGGTGGAGGAAAGAAACGCTGGTCGCCGGCGATAAGGGTACTGATCAGTTCGGTGGGTTCGTCCCCCAGTTGTTGATCGAGGTAGAAGATCGGCTGATAGAAATCGTCGTTATTTTCCAGACAGCCTTGAAGATGAGGATTATCCGGCAGGGAGCCTTGTTTACGAACCATGTCAGCAAGGGGTGTACCCGGATAGATACGCAAACCGGTGGCGGCACCGGCCCGGTGGGGATTGACTTGCTTGATCAGCTCGATGGACTCGCGTAGGGAATCCTGATTTTCGCCAGGCCCGCCGATGAGCATGTCCAGCATGATGATCAGGCCTGCCCGGTGACAGGCGGAGACTACTCGACGGATATCGTCGGCTCGGTAATTTCGCCCAAGGGCGGTCAACATCCGATCACAACCGCTATCCGCCCCGAAATTGATGCCAACACAACCTGCCTGGCGCATCAGTTCAGCCAACTCGGAAGGGAACGGATGGATGCTGGCGTAACAATACCAGCGAATCCGCTTGCCGAGGCCGGCATCGATGATCGCCTGACAAACGTCGGCGGCATGTTGTGGAGGTATGTTAAACTCGCCATCGCAGATGTGCAGGACATCAACTCCTTGGTTTAGTAAGGCTTTGATTTCCGCAACGACTTGCTCCGGCGATCGACATCGCGTGGATCGTCCCTTGGCGACCGGGTCGGCGCAATAAATACAGGCATGGGGACAACCCCGTTTGGTTTCCAAGTTGCCCATCCCGCCTTGTTGGAAATAGCGACAATTGTCGATCAGTCCCCTGGTGGTGGGAACAACAAGTTGCTCCTTGTATTGCGGAGGATTGCAAAGCACTTGATTTTGGCTATCGCGATAAAGCAATCCGGGCAATTTTCGATAGCCGGTTCCGTTTTCAAGGGCGTAAACGAGGTGTTCAAAGGTTTCCTCTCCATCTCCGATTACCCCGAAGTCGGCACCACTGTCGCGAATGAGTTGTAAGGGAAACAGGTTGAACCCGCATCCGCCAAGAACAATAGGGACCTTTGATATTTCGCGCAGCTTATGACATAGATTGGTTAATTGGTCAATAAAAGAGGCCTGGCTGAAAAGGTAACAATCGTCGGTATTACGAAAGCTCACGCCGATGGCCACGGGTTGAGGACCGGTGAGGACGGTGCCGAGATGTTGACTGAGCGGATCGTCGAAAGAGAGGTCGATTAATTCTATGTCGTAGCCGGACGATATCAGCCCATCGCCGATATAATCGAGAGCCAATGGTGCCACTGGTGGTTTCATGCGGTTGGCGTTAATCAAGATGATTCTGGGGCGGCTCATGGGGTCAATCCTGGATGGTTAAATTGTCGGCGATTCGATCGATTGGGCAAACTCCCAATGGTATTTGGATCGAGGGTTGTGCTTGGTTGTTGATAGTTTGTAATTTCTGCGATCGAGACATGAGCTTTTGCTCGATTAAGTCAGGTTCCAGGCCCGGGCAAAGGCTTCGAAGCTGCGGTCGTAAGTTTTTTCCACATCCGGCGGGAAGCAGCAGCCGGGCAGTTCCTTGTTGGCCAAATGGTATTGAATGCATTCGCAGCAGATTCCTTTTCGATTGCAACCGGCGTAGGTGCAATTGCAGAATTCCATGTTTTGTTCTTTTTTACATTCCATGGGTTCTCCTCTTTTGTGTTTGGTTTTGGGTTTCCGGCAGTTCAGTTAGTACTAACAAATATAACAATTCAGTAGCCTGGACGACAATATCGGACGATGATGGAATTTGATCAAGTCAACTAATCATGAAACCAGTTGTCGGCTTTGTATGTTACATTGCGGGATTCGGCTCCAGCAGTCCAGCCCGGTTTGGCGTCGTTACGGTGGTCGAATTGCGGGATATAAGGCTTGAGATCCAACAGCGGTGTGCCATCTATGACATCCAACTCGGCCACATGGAGACGGTTGCCTTGGCGTCCCAGCAGGCGGACGATAGATATTCCGATTGGATTTGGTCGGCATGGAGCGCGTGTGGCGAAAACTCCATGGGACTGGTTATCCAAAAAGGGCGTGACGGTAAGCTTTACCTGCGCGCTGTAATGAAATGCGTAGAGCAGATAGAGATGAGAGAATTGTTCGATATCCACAAGACCATCGGCGAATTTATCATCGATTTCAACATATCCTTCTGCCTCGTGGGCAAAAGCGTCTTGAATAGGCACGCCTGATGGTTGCTTGAAAGGTGAATGAATCACCCCGATGGGTCGATATGTGAAATTTTCTGCGCACATGAAGGGTTCCCGTGTTTTAGGGATGCGCCACGTTCTTTAATGATCGCAGAAATTATCGTCCGTTGATAGAGAGCCGGCAAGGTATTGTTCAGCCGCCTGTTGCGGACTCATGGAGGCGATGCCGACCACAACCTTAATCCCGTTTTGTTCGAAAAGTTGTACGGCCCGACTCCCCATGCCGCCGGCCAATACAATTTGTCCACCGTGATCGGCGATCCACTTGGGAAACGCGCCAGGTTCATGCGGTGGCGCATTCCGTATTTCTTCGGCGGTGATTTTCTGGCTTTGCTCATCGATATCCAGGAAGACGATTTGCCGAGCATGTCCAAAATGGGTCGCTACTTGGTTATTTTCACATGGTACTGCAATACGCATGGTTCGAAACCTCCTTCAATTCGATTTTATAGGATGGTATTGTTTTTAGGAAATTCCCGCGATCGTGTACCAGAAACCAATTCCCCTCTGTTTAATCCGTATTTTATGAGCAAATTGTCGGATTGTCAGGAGGCGGTTGGTGCTTGCACGATTTTTTGTATGGAATCCCAGATTTCCAGCACCGCGCGGCGGGAGGGGCAGTCTTTATACTCGGCCACGCATTTGCCTTCCATTTGGGCCTCTACCATGGCGGGATCATAAGGTATTCGACCGGCCACCGCGACGTTTTGCTCGCGGGCCTGTTGTTCCATTTGCCGGGTCACTTCCGGGTTCAAATCAAACTTGTTTACCGCCAGCATAGCCGGCAGCTCGAAATGGCGGACTAGTTGCAAGGCCCGCTGTAAGTCGTGCACTCCGGAAAGGCTGGGTTCGCTAACCAACAGCACGAAATCCGCTCCGTTAATGGCGGCGATTACCGGGCATCCGATTCCTGGCGGGCCATCGCAGATCAGCAGATCTGCGTTTTTTTGCCCTGCCCAGTCTTTTGCTTTTTGTCGGACCAGCGTGACCAGTTTGCCTGAATTTTCCTGGGCGACGCCCAGTCGGGCATGGACCATTGGGCCGAAGCGGCTTTGAGATTTATACCACTCCCCGTTGACCGCGTCTTTCATTTCAATGGCTTGGTTAGGACAGAATTCCGCACACACGCCGCAGCCCTCACAGGCCAGCGGATCGACGTAATACGTTTGGCTGTATTGGGAATTGTTTGGGCCGGTTGGTGCAATAGCCTCAAATCGACAATATTGTTGGCACAGGCCGCAATTGGTGCATTGTTCGGGATTGATTTCCGCGTTTTTCCCGCCGCTAAAGGGGAAGCGTTCTTGCACTTGGGGATCAAGCAGTAGATGCAAGTCTGGGGCATCGACATCGCAATCGGCGACCATCGTGTTTCGAGCCTGGGCGGCGAAAGAGGCGGTGACCGAAGTTTTGCCCGTTCCTCCTTTTCCACTAATGATAACTAATTCCTTCATGCAAGCACCTGTTGTTGAATTTTGTCAGCTAGAGATTGAAAGATCGGTGCGAAGCGGGGCAGATCCCGTACTGCCAATCCGCCGCGAGTGTGCAGCTCTGCCAGTTCTCGGTCGTCGGGGATTTCTGCCAGCAGAGGAATATTCTTTTCCCGGCAGAACTGA